>CAYJLR010000008.1:0-31285 GCA_964370895.1 uncultured Akkermansia sp.
GAAACGAGATATACATACATCCCCAAAAACAGAGCTCAATTGTTTCTTTCGGATGACGCAATGACGAAGTCAGGAAAAGCCCACAAAAAAAGCCGACCACCACGCGCGAAGCGCGACTCATATCTTCCGACGCAAACGCAATAGCGCCCGCAAGGAAAACACCCTTCTTACTTCTCTAAAATACTCTTAGAAAGATACAAAACATATCCTACCCAGAGCTCTGCTTATAATGAGAAGAGAAAGGCACAATAAGCCTGAAGAAAAATCTCCTCCCACTACCGAAAGCAGCATAACAATAAGAGTAGCGCAAAACATGAAAAAGAATACAATTTCATATCTCGCAAACTCCTTTGCTAAGGCATAATTTTTATCTCAGCCAAGCATACAAAAACAATATCAAACACAGCCTCCTAAGTCAAAAATAAAGGCCGAGAATGCCATGCACTCTCAGCCAATATTAAAAAATAACTAAGCGCTATTAACCGATGCTTGCACGACCTGCAAGGCGTGCACCTGGCTCCATCGAGAGCTTCTGGGTCGTGATATCACCATTGACAACAGCCTGCTCATTAAGGTGGCAGCTGCTGCTTTCTACATTTCCCTGTACATCTCCGTAGATATTAACAGAACCTGCTGTGATATTACCTTTGATTTGAGCTGTCTGCCCGATGGTTACCTTACCGGACTGAGACTTGATCTCGCCTTCAATACGCCCATCGATGTGCATATCCTCGCTGAACTCAATGCTACCGATGATCTCGATACCTGAGGCAAGAACATTTGTTGTTCCCTTTGTACTCATATTTTTATTATAGTATAATATTGTGATAAGATCGACAGATTAAACCGTCATAATTTCCTTTTCCTTAGCGGTGACCTGCTCGTCGATAATCTTAACAAACTTGTCAGTAAGCTTCTGAACCTTTTCTTCAGCGCCACGTGCACCATCTTCAGTGAGGACATTATCAGCCTTCATCTTCTTGATACTATCCATACCTACCTTACGAGCAGCACGGATGCGAACGCGAGTATCTTCAGCGAGCCCCTTCACGAACTTGCAAAGCTCCTGACGACGCTCACCAGAGAGCTCAGGGATAGGAAGACGAACGGAACGAGCGTCAATAACTGGGTTAAGATTCAGACGGCTTTCTTCGATAGCCTTACGGATATCATGAAGAGTGCTGTGATCGAATGGCTGGATAAGGATACTGCGTGCATCAGGTGTAGACACAACAGCGATACTCTTGAGCTTCATTGAGCTACCATAGCTAGAGATAAAGATGTCCATGTTATCCACGAGTGCAGGGGAGGCCTTGCCGGTACGCACACCGTCAAAGTCTTCATTCATGCGCTCCATGACCATTTCCATTGATGTTTCAGTTTCCAATAAGAGTGTTTCTTCGTCCATGATATTTTTTAGTATTGAGATAATTTGTTAATAAAACGAGGGGGAAAAGGAGTAGCTTAGTCAGTGATGACTGTGCCTATGTTTGCGCCGAGAAGAGCGCGGGTGATATTGCCTTCTTTGTGCATATCGAAGACCACGATGGGCTTCTTGTTATCCTTACACAGAGTGAATGCTGTCTGATCCATCACCTTGAGTTCACGCTGGATGCACTCCTCATAGCCGATATGATCAAAGCGAGTAGCAGATGGATCTACCTTCGGGTCTGCGGTGTAGACACCGTCGACGGAAGTAGCCTTCATGACCACCTCAGCATTGATTTCACAGGCGCGGAGAGCCGCAGCTGTGTCGGTGCTGAAGAAGGGATTCCCTGTACCTGCAGCGAAGACAACGATGCTTTCATCACGCAGCTGAGCGCGAGCACTGTTGCGGACGTAAGGTTCTGCGACATTCTTCATCTCGATGGCACTCTGCACGTGACAGTCTACACCGAGCTCCTGAATGGCAGATGAAATGGAAAGTGCATTCATCACCGTAGCGAGCATGCCCACGTAGTCTGCAGTAGGTCTATCCATGCCGCGCACACTAGCCTTCGCGCCACGCCAGATGTTACCCCCACCGACTACGATGGCGATCTGCAAATGGCCAGACTTCTGAGCTTCTACGATCTCACCTGCGATACGTGCGACAATCTCAGGAGAGATATTGTCACGGCTACCGGGGGCTCGCAGAGCTTCACCGCTCAACTTTAAAAGGATACGACGATAATTATTACAGGCTTGTTCACTCATAATTTCTGGCGGTCATTATAGCAGTCTCAACGCATCAAGGCGAGCTAAAATATATAGCTAGAACTAAAATTAGAAAGAAAACTCGACACCGAGGCGGGTATACAGACCTGCATCCGCCTTATAGCGGTCAAGAAGCGCGGCATTATCCTTATCTTCAAAGCGAATTTCTTGATCGAAGTTCAAGCCAAGGTCTGCGTAAACACGCAGATTCTTCCCACTCTGCAACTGGCTATTATACTGCGCCTGCACACCGAAGACAAAGCTCTCCATGCGCAAGAGATCGGTACGATTCTGACGATCGACGCTCCAGAGGAAGTGATTCCACTGGATGAATGGTCCCCATTCGAAGCTACCCTTTGAGCCGACCCTACGGATGACGCCGAGACGCTGAGACTGAACACGCAGATCCCACTTAGGAGCGACCTCCCAGCTGACATTGATAAGTGGCCAGAGATCATGCCTGTAATAATCAGGCATATAGGACATCCCCATTGTGATACGAATCTTATCACTAGCCTTATAAGTGAAAGCCGTGAATATACCGAAGTAGAAGTTACTGCTGGACAGGTTATTGAGATCTGAAGAGAACTGAGGCGTCACACCGAAAGTCAGACGAGCCTTTTCATCGATATTATAGAAAACAGAAGCAATAGCACCAGTAGTGTACAGATCTTTCTCATCCACAAGATTCTCACCCGACACGTCGAAGAATGTAGCGCGCAGGTTGAGCGAGAGATCCAAGTGCCAACCACGGAACGCATAGTTCTGAGGATTGACCAATGGGAGAGTCAGGTAGGCATTCGCATAAGAAAACTTACCACGCGCGTCGCGGAAGCTTTGTTGAGCGAAGTATTCAAATACGGTCGATACCTTGCGCAGCACATGAGGAGTGCTGGATGGAGCAAAGCTCTCCCCCTCCCAATTCGTCGTATACATCTGATCATCGTATACGTATAACTCCTCAGAAGACAGAGATGTAGGAGAGCTATATACTGGATCAATACCTGATGATCCAGAAATTTCCAGAACCTCGGGATTATTCGTAAAACTCTCTTGAGCATAAAGAGGCGACATCAATGCGCCAACAATAAAAAGGGGGTTAAAAAAAAGATTTTTATTCATAGTGCTGAGACATTCTGCCATGAGAGCATCTATTTGGAAAGCAAAAACAGGTCATCTCAAGGATCTTGGCTTGCTATTCGCTGCAAATCACTTTATAATACGAACCGATATGCCGAATAAATCTATTATCTTCGCCCCTCGTGGTTCCTACAAGGACGCTGAGCAGAAAATGCTCCTCACTCCTAAATACGATGCTGATGGTCTCATTCCTGCTCTCGCGATGGATCACAAGACTAAGCAACCACTCATGCTCGCCTACATGAACGAAGAGTCCCTCAAGATGACACTCGAAATAGGTGAAGCCGTGTACTACTCTCGCTCACGCCAAGAAATCTGGCACAAGGGAGCTACCTCTGGTCACATCCAAAAGGTGTATGAAATCCTCATCGACTGCGATCAGGACGCACTAATCCTCTACGTCGATCAGCTCGGCGCTGGCGCATGCCACACAGGACATGGATCTTGCTTCTTCCGCGCACTCCCTCTTGGCGATGAAGTACCAGATGGTACACCAGTCGAACTCAAGCCCGCAGACGATGGCTGCGCATTTGATGCAGAAGCCGTCTACGGTAAAAAATAAACCTTTTCTTAGCTCACTCCAGACAATGGAGTGAGCTAATCTCACTCTAATACACTTCTGAATTATCCTCACCATGAAACCCTTCTACCATCTTACCCTAGCCACACTCACAGCCTCGCTCCTGAGCATGTGCAGCAGCTTTAACGAAGGTACACTGCCCATCAGCAGCACGCACTATGACGAAAACGCAGCTGAGCGCATCATGCAAGATGGTATAAACCTCATGTCTGCAGGAAAGTTCAGTAGCGCACGCTCGCGCTTTGAAAAAATCACCGACCAATACCCCCTCACTGACAATGCTGCAAAAGCACGCTACTACATAGCACAGTGCTTCGAAAAGGAAGACGAACCTCGTGACGCCTTCAAGCAGTATGACAAGCTTATCACCAGCTACCCAAACAGCAGCCTCTATGCTCAGGCCATCGCACGCCAGCGCGCCTTAGCCCATGGCGCTGCATCTGGCGAAATCACTGGTAAAATACTCTGGGGTGCTTGGACTCCACCCATGGACTCCTCCGTCGTCATTGAATGGCTACAGACGGTTATCAGAAACGCCCCCTTCAGTGACTCCGCAGCGGAATCAGCTCTTGCCTTAGGTAACTTCCAGCTCGAGCGCGGCGATACAGAGCGAGCTCTTGACACCTTCTCAAAACTGGTGAATGAATACCCCACGAGCAATTATGCCGCAGCCGCCCAGATGAAGGTCGGTATGCTCTGGATGCAGAGCTCATCGCGCGGTGACAGAAACCTCGTGAACCTCAACAAGGCTCAAGAAGCCTTCGAAGAATTCTCCCTCCTCTTCCCCAAGCATAAGGATGAACCTAAGGCCGCAAAACTCGCTGCCGAAACAAGACAGCTCATGGTAGGCGAGCAATTAAAAGTAGCACGCTACTACCTCGAACGCTCGAAGGAATACCGACCCGCTGTATTCATGCTCGAAGACATCATCCGTCAGGAGAAGACTAATCCTCAAGCAGCAGAAGAAGCACGCAAACTACTCCCTCAGGCTAAGGCTCTGGCAAATCAAGCCAGCTAAGCTCCTGCCCCCCCTCTTTTTCCCCTCCAGCTCGCGCACTATGAAGATCTTTCTATTAAGCGTCCTGCTTGTTGCAGGAATGAGCAGCTGCGGTTATAATCTCGGCTTCAGTAAACCGGCAGCCCTACAGCATGCGAAAACGGTGACCATAGAAATGTTCGAAAATAACTCCTTCGAACACCTCGCTGGCATCCTCGTGACAAATGCCTTTACCGACACGATGCAGCGCGATGGGACCTTCAAACTCGCAGCCTCGGATGTAGCTGATATCTGCATACGCGGCACCGTATCTGAAATAGAATTTCACTCTGTGCGCCCAAACCCGCAGAACACCTATGTGAGCTCAGAAATCGACCTCACACTCTATGTGTATTATCAAGTCCTTGACAATCGCACAGGGAAAATCATCTACCAAGGAAGGCTAGAAAACACATCAACCTTCTTCAATGAATCTGGTAATGTGCAAGCCGCGCGCGAGTCCGCCCTCGGATATGCTGCCCAGAAGGTAGCCGAGGATCTCCAATTCGTCATCATGAGTAGCTAGACATGATAGAATACCCCATCAGCTTCGTCTCTCTACCTATAGGAAATAGGGATGATATCACAAAACGTGCTGTAGACACACTCTCTGGCGTGGATGTCATCTGCTGCGAGGACACACGCCACACGGGTATGCTACTCGCACACCTCGAGATCAGAGATAAGAAACTACTCAGCCTTCATGAGCATAATGAGGCGCACCGCGCAGCGGAAATCGTCACACGAGCACAGGCAGGTGAGCGATTCGCCGTCGTCAGCGATGCAGGGATGCCCGGTGTCAGTGACCCTGGCTATCGCCTTATCCAAGCATTAAAGCAGGCGGATGTCGCCTTCACAGTTCTACCTGGTCCTAGTGCCGTCATGACTGCTCTCGTAGGCTCAGGCCTACCAAGCGACGCCTTCTTCTTCGGCGGTTTCCTGCCAGTGAAATCAGGCAAGAAGACACAGATGATACAGCAGGCACTCGAAGCAAAGCACACAAGCATCTTCTTCGAGTCCCCTCACCGCATTGTAAAGACAGTCACCCTCATCGCGTCACTGGATGCGGATGCTCCTATATGTGTCGCACGCGAATTGACCAAGCGATTTGAAAGCTACCACCGCAGCTCCGCTCAGGAGCTCGCTGCCCAATTCAACAAACAGCCACCGAAGGGAGAAATCGTACTCCTCATCGGTGGCGTGAATACACCGCGTAGTGCCGCGGTTGATGCTGAAAATTAATCCAGTCGGCTAATCAGCTCCGCGCTCAGTGTGGGCATAGCCCCGTGATGCTCACAAACAAAGGTCGCGACCTCTGTGGCAAACTCATGCGCCTCCGCGAGACTCATCTTCCCTGAGAGCAGGGCAGACGCAAACGATGCCGTGAAGGAATCCCCTGCCCCCACCGTGTCCACGACAGGCGAATCAGGAGTAGGCACGAAGCTGGCGGGCTCAAGGCTCTTCGCTGTGTAGATGCAGCTACCGAGCTTTCCGCAGGTGAGGATAAGGAAGCGTAGGTCATAATTTCTGATGAGGTACTGGCAGATCTCATCGCGTGACTTATCTTGTAAGCCGAAGAGATCTTGGATAACCAGTATCTCGTCATCATTAATTTTAAGCACATTGCAAAGCTGGAAGGAAGATTCGATCAGATCCTTGCTATAGTAATGCTGCCTGAGATTAATATCGAAAATCTTCAGCACATCATCACTCGCAGACATCTCGCTGAGGAATCGCTGGATGGCAGCACGGCTCACCTCATGCCTCTGGGCGAGCGAACCGAAGACGACGCAGCGTGTCTGCGCAGCGAGTTCTGCCATCTCTGGGCACCATGTGATGTAATCCCATGCTACATCTTCGCATATTTCATACTGAGGGATTCCACGCCCATCGAGCTGGATAGCCACCGAGCCCGTCGGGTAAGCCACCGTAGGCAGATGATTCGCAATACCGCGATCGGCGATGATTGCACGTATCTCATCACCGAGCTCATCTGCGCCGAGCGCGCTGATGATAACTCCTCGGTGACCGAGCTGCGATGCGTGGTAAGCGAAGTTAGCTGGCGCGCCGCCTAGCTTCTTCCCGTCTGGAAGCATATCCCAGAGTATCTCTCCTAGCCCGACAATAGTGACAGGTTCATTCATATGACAATGTGATTCTATTGAGTAAAAATTTATAGCTCTGCATGGTCTCCTTCACGCACGCGTGATCCCCAGAGTGCGTAATAAAGCAGCACACTCTCGCAAAGGATGACAATGAGCCAACTCCACTGCCAGCCGCAGACCTTATCAGCCAGCACGCCTTGCAGCACAGGGAAAATCGCCCCACCGAACACCCCCATCATGAACACACCTGATGCGCGCGATGTGTACTGCTTCAGCCCCTCAATAGCGAGAGTGAAGGTCGCACCCCACATAATGGAGTGACAGAGACCCACCGAGATGAGCACCCAGAGGTTATTCGTGATAATGGCGATGACCGTGAGAAGAATAGCACAGACCGCACTCGAGGTCAAGAGGGTGCGAGGCGAGACCTTATTAAACATGCTAAAGACGATACGCCCCACCATCAATCCACCCCAGTACAGGGTCGCCAGCAGGGCAGGTATACCGAAGTCCATACCGCCGAAGACGATTTGATCCTTCCCGAAGAAGCTAAGCGAGCCTCCTTCTTCGATGAGCTGCATCGCATGCAGATTCACATTCACACCAATGGATACCTCAGCGCCGACATAGAAGAAAATCGCAATGACACCTAATCTTAAATGGCGGAAGCTCCATATGCTACGCTTCAGCGTCTCCCCGCCTTCACTGCGCGTCTCTTCAAGATTCGGCAAATAGAGGCGCGAGGTGATAACAGTAACGACTACTACAAAAGCCGCCATGATAAGCAGCGGCATCAGCAGCTGATCAGCCTTCACCTGAGACATCGACACACCAGCAAAAATCACCCCTGTGACGAAGAAAGGCGCGATAGTCGTGCCGAGTGAATTAATCGCACAGACGATATTCATACGCTGCACAGGCTGCGTACCGGGCAGATCATAGGCCGCGATGTAGGGATTAATCACCACCTGCCCTATGGCGGCAGAAGTCCCCATGAAGAAAGAACCGAGCAAGAAGACGAGGAAGCCTACAGGAACGATATCAGCCCCCATAGCCAAGGTCAGCGTCGGCATATAGATCGCGAAGAATGATGAGAGCGCGTAGCAGACAAGCCCCGCTACCATGAAGTAGAGGGCTCGCAGCAGGGTGCTCTTATAGCCCACCTCATTAATCCATTTTCCTCCACGCGTGCTATTAACGAGATAGCCAAGGAAGAAAAAGAAGGAAATGAGAGTAGTGAGCGTATTCTTCAGCCCCACCACCTCTGAAAGGAATGATACCTTCAGAGGACCTTGTAACTGACCATTCACCGTCGTTAAGAAGCCGACGATGAAGTAAATGAGCGTGAGGATGATGAAAGGACCAAGTCCACGCTTCAGTTGTTCAGACATGCGAGAATGTGAGCTAGATTTAAGAAAGAACCTTAGCCTCCAGAGTCGCCATCGCGCCTAGGGAAGCGATGGAGGAGAGCATCTCTTCATACAGGCTCACGAAGGCAGAAACAGCCTTCAGATCCACGCTGCTGAATGCGGAGAGCGAGAGGAAGTCGAGAGCATCATCTGAGGCTATGACCGCTTCATCTGCTGGATTCATCCATGGCTCTGCTACCTCGAAGTCAGCACCAGCATCATCTGTGTGTACCTTTAAGTAATGACGGTAGGCAGCGATGAGATAAGCGACGCGCGTCAGATCTTTCTCCTCGGCGATGAGGCGCGCGAGGTTCGGCATGACGTAGACAGGGAACTTGGAAAGACCGTCGTAGCACAGACGTGCGATCTGGTCGCTCACGCTGCGATTCGCGAAACGCTCGACGAGTGTCTGCTTGTATACCTCAAGATCAGTATTCGCTGGAGCAGTGAGCAAAGGAGTGATGTCTTCATCCATGAAGCTGCGCACGAACTTCACAATCCTCTCATCATGCATCGCGTCATCCACCTTGCGGTAGCCGCTGAGGAAGGAAGGGTAACTCAGTAGGGTATGTGAGGCATTCAGCAGGCTGAGCTTCATCTTTTCAAAGTCCGTGACATCATCTGTCATTTCTGCACCTACGTCTTCCCATGCGGGACGACCTGCGAGGAACTTATCTTCGATCACCCACTGGATGAAATCTTCACAGTACACGGGTGCGGCATCTTGTGTACCATTACGCGCATTGAGTCGCTCTATATCTTCGGGGCGAGTGGCAGGAGTGATGCGATCGACCATGCTGTTCGGATAGCTGACATTCTCAGCCGCCCAAGCAGCGAGCTCAGCATCCTGTGCGCCAAAGAAACTACTGAAAGCATAACGAGCGGTATCACCATTATGCTGGAGATTATCACAGCTCATCAGGGTAATAGCTCCTGCGCCCGCCTTCATGCGGCGGCGAAGCCCTTCCGCTATCGTCCCGAACACCGTCTTCAGACCTTGTGGATTCGCAATATCTGCGGCGATGTTCGCTTCATCCAGAAGGAATGTACCTGTAGACTTATCAATATTATAACCACCTTCTGTAATGGTCAGCGACAGGATACGAATAGCAGGATCTGCTATCTTATTAAGAATAGCTTCATGATCTTCACCTGCCCAGAGGAGCTCGACGATGGATGACACTTGGCAGACCTCATCGACGCCATCGCGACCGCATATGGTGAGCGTGTATTGATTATTCTGAGACTTAAGCGCCTTATAAAGCTTTTCATCAGAAGGCAGCAGCATCGCACCGCATATCCCCCAGCCCTGAGCGACGCCTTGTTGCATCAATTTATCCGTGTAGAAAGCCTGATGGGCACGATGGAAATTCCCGACACCGATATGAAGGATGCCTGCTACTGTTCGTGTTGCATGCTCTATAGAGCTAAGAAGGGGAGTTGTCATGGTAATATTAAATCAAAAAATGTTAGAGAATCTCAGACATTGAGAATATCTCATCATACTAACGATATTTCAGGCAAAGTCAATGAAATAATTCACCACAGATGATCTTCTTTCTTTGACAGTGCGCTGAAAAAACTATATGCTTAGCCTAGCATTTTCATCATGACTACTGATATCAAATCCCTCATACGCGAACGAGCCACTCAAGTAGAAGCAAAGCTCGACGAACTCCTCCCTAGCGAGGACATCTCACCCTCCACCATCCACAAGGCGATGCGCTACAGCATCTTTGCTGGCGGCAAGCGCATTCGCCCCCTGCTCTGCATCGAGGCGGCACGCGCCTGCGGTGGGAGCATAGAAGATGCGATCTGCGCCGCCTGTGCCCTTGAGACGCTACATACCTACACACTCATCCACGATGACCTCCCAAGCATGGACAATGACGATCTGCGCCGTGGCCGCCCTACGAATCACAAGGTATTCGGAGAAGGTATCGCCATCCTCGCAGGTGACGCGCTACTGACTGAGGCCTTTGCCATGCTGGCTCAGACCGCGCCGAATGCGCGATACCACGTGGGCGACTATGTAAAGGAGTTTGCCTTCCAGACAGGCAGCCAGCGACTCGTCGGTGGGCAGGTACTCGACCTCGAAGGTGAAGGTCGCAGCCTTAGCATCGAAGAATTACGCGCCATTCATAATGGCAAGACCACAGCCCTCATCCTTGCCTCTCTTCGACTCGGTGGCATGGCAGCAGCCTGTAGCCAAGAAGAGCTCGCAGCCCTCAGCGACTACGGGCAGTGCCTCGGACTCGCCTTCCAGATCATCGACGATATCCTTGATATCACCTCGACACCTGAGATGATGGGTAAGAGCATAGGAAAAGACGCGAAAGTACAGAAAGCAACCTACCCAGCCCTCGTCGGCCTCGATCAGGCGCGAGCAGAAGCCCAGCAACTCACGGAACAGGCGAAGAAGGCACTGGATATCTTCCCTGCCGAGAAGCGTGAAAATCTCCTTGCCATCAATGACTACCTCCTGAACAGAGATTATTAAAATCAAGTCAGCGATCATCATCCGTATCAAGTTCGCAAGCGCGATCATACGTCATGTATGATCGCGCCTTTTTCATCATTATTCGCTCCCAAATATGCTTCATCTGTTTCTTTCTTAATCCTTACTGCTAGACTGCTTTTTTAACTCGTCAAGCAGAAATGAGTCTGTTATAATCGTCCCTGCAAATCCTTTTTTATGACTAATTATTTAAAATCCATCTACGCAACTGTCATCAGCTGTGGCATGTTACTGCTCACAGCATGCTCCGATCCTCCTTATTCTCTGATGTTCCTGAACGAAGCGGACAATGCTAACGCTGGCGCTAAGCTGACCATCATGTACAAGGGTCGCTACTATGAGAAGCTCCCTCTACTGTCGCTGAACCAATTCAGCAGCTTCCGCTCCTTCCCCGCAGCTGATGGCTCCTATGGTGTCGCTCTCTACGTGGATAAGAAGTATTCGCAGCGTCTCTTCACCGCTACAGCCGCGAAGCGTAACAAGCTACTCCTCCCTGTTGCAGGCGGACTAGCATACGAGCCCATTCGCATCACAGGACCTATCACCGATGGCGTTCTCGTTGTCTGGGGTGGACTCTCAGGCTACGACCTGTTCCGCATTTCTGAAAAGCTTCGAGCGCTGAAGCCTGAAATAGAAGAAAAGCGCTATGTAGAAGAAGACCCACGTCCTGCGCCTGAGTTTAAACCATCGGGTGATATTCAGAAGGATTCACAAGGTCGCCTCATTCCACAAATCCCCTCTGCGCTCTAATGAAATCCCTTCTTAGCTTCGCGCTCGCGCTTGCTTCAGGATTCGTGCAAGCGTCAGATATAGCCCCACAGCAGCCTCCCCCCTCTCAAGATCTCGTCTATACTCTGCCTACGAAGCACCAAGGCTTCTTCGGCAATGAGCCTGAGAAGTACTACATGTATGTGGATCGCACCTTTGAAGGTGAGACCAGCAGACCATGGCAGGGTGGCACTTATGGCTTCACACGTACGGCATTCCGCGACTCTAACGGAGATATTCGCTACCTGAAGTTCCACGAAGGAATGGATGTAGCGCCTGAGCATCGTGATGAAAATGACGAGCCACTAGATCTCGTCTACCCCATCGCGCCAGGTACTGTCGTCTACGTCAATAAAAGCTCGGGCGCAAGCAGCTACGGGCGATACTTCGTCGTCGCGCATCGTGTACCAGAAGGGATCATCTTCTCGCTCTACGCCCATATGATGACTATCACATGCAAGGCTGGCGATCAGGTGGACTCTACGACAGCTCTCGGTCGCTTAGGCTATACTGGTCGCGGAATTAATCGACGTCGCGCGCACCTGCATCTGGAGCTCGCGCTCATGATTAACTATCATTACAAGCAGTATGCTCCCCCTAGCAATCTGCATGATAGATTCAACGGGCTGAATCTCGCTGGCATGAACCCTGCAGACATCCTGCATGCAAGCAAGGGTGGTCAGCCTGTATCCATCAGCAAGTACTTCTCTACTCTAAAGGAGTTCTACTGCATACGCGTTCCTTACCAGAAGGACTTCGACCTCATCAAGCGCCACCCCTTCCTCTACAAGAAAGATAGCACGGTATCCACACCTGCATCCTACGAGATTAGCTTCACCGATGGGGGGCTCCCCATCGCGGTTCGCCCTTCTCAGGTAAAGGCTTCAGGTATCAGTGTCGTTCGCACGACTGCTGTCCCTACTAGTCAGTTGAATGTCACCGCAAAGCGCCTGAAGAATAGCAGTAAGAACCCCGCACTCACGCCCAGCGGTCATCGCTACGTCGAGCTCTTCATGTACCAGCCTTCTGGAACATAAGATCAGTCTAGAACCCCGTGTGATCTCTTGTCTCATGAGATGTCGATACCTCAGCCCTCTCGCACTACTCATTAGCTCTCTGTCTCTGCATGCGCAGACAGCGCAGGGAACGATGGGACTACCCACTCCTGAGCAGGCAGTCGACTTCCTTGAAACATGTGCCGCAGATAGTAATAATACTAGAGATATCCTCCTGATGGCTCAGGCTGAACTCAGCCTTGAGAACACAGAGAAGGCTCTCGCTCTGCTCCAGCGCATTCCTGATACAGATCCGCTTTACCTCTATGCGGCAAAGCTACGTGTCTACATAGCCCATCAGCATGGAGAAGCCCCGCTTCGCGCCTTATTGGAGGACCTACTAGGCTCTCCTCAGCTCGAAACCAAGCAGATGGCGACCCTGATGCTTGCGGAGATAGCCATCAAGCAAGCAAATATAAAAGAGCTAGAAACGTACATGAGCAGCATCGCAGAAGCGGAGCTGCCCAAGGAACTAGCAGAACTGCGTGACCTCTACCAGATCGATCTCCTACGCTTAGAGAACAACTTCCAGAAGGCTCTCGACTACGGACGTAGCCTAGAGACAGACAATGACAAGCAGCTCTCCGCTGACGCACGCGCTCGTATCCGATTAAAATTAGCTGAGGTCTACTATGCCCGAGCTGAGCAGGAGAATCATAACGGGCGAGATCGCGACAGGGGACGAGCCGAAGAGACCTTACTGAGCTTCATCTCTACCTACCCTGAGTCGCCTCTTATCAAGGATGCCTTCCAGCTTCTTTACGAGCATAAGACATTCGAAGAGAGTAATACCGCACTCCAGCGTCTCAAGCGATGGATAGAGCCAGAAGAACTGATGAAGACGCAGCGCGCAGCACTATCGCTTAAGATGCTCTTCCTTCTTCAAGACCCACTCGATCCTGAGCCTGAGTATAATTATGTGAACACAGCTCTCGCTGCATTTCCTAAGCAGGAAGAGAGTCAGCAGATGCTGCAAGAGGCAGCGAGGCGCCTTCTGGGAACAGGGCAGACAGAGCAGGCCTTCCAGTACATTAATCTCATCGACCCTACATCGACATACGGGCGTTTCTTTAAGGCAAAACTTCTCGCTGATAAAGATGAATACAGGGATGCGGCTGAGCTCTTCCAGAGTGTGGCAGACTCTGACACACCTCTTAATGAGGCAGCTCATGTCAATGCTATCATTTGTGCGCTTCGCAGCGATCAGACAGAGCTAGCGGAGCGGCTTATCAGGCAGACGAGGGATAACCCATCAGAGATAGCTATCCTCAGTGCTAAGGCTGCCCATTATATCCATCGCGATCCCAAGCGCGCAAAAGAAATCGCTGAGCAGCTGCTCAATAAATTCCCCGATTCATCCCAAGCTATTGATGCCCAGTTAGACCTCATCCAGATGAATCTAAATGGTCAGCTAGAGCAGCAGGAACAGGCAGAGCGCAGCTTGATCACGCTCAGCGAACTAGACCGAAAACACTGGAGTAAGGAGCAGCAACAGCGCTATTACGCACTCAAGGTTCTCCTCGCAAAAAAGCTCTATGATGCCGAGCAATCCAAGCTTCAGCATCTCTCTATTGCAGAAAGGCGTCATGTCAAGAATCTACGACCAAACCCTTGTGAGGCGATCAAGAGTGCTCTAAAAGAGAGCGACGACGTTGAAACGCAGTCCTTCCTCACTCTGTACTTAGGAGAAATATTGTTTAGCGAAAAGGAGTACACCGAGGCTATCAAGCTCTATACAGACTACGCTCACAACAGCCCTCTGCCGCATACAAAGGCTCTCGCCTACTTACTCGCGGCTCGCAGTGCAGAAAAGCTAGCTACGCTTCCAGCACTGAAGCAAGCGATCAAGCTATACTCCAAGGCCAGCGAGATAGAGAGCCCCTATGAGATTGATGCCCTTCTTGGAGAGGCATCCATCCATGTCCGCATCGGAGAAGAAGAAGTCGCAAGAGAGCTATTATCTCCCTTACTAGAAAAGAAGATAGAGTCTGAAAAGCGCAGCCTCATTCATAGTATCTTGGCAAATGCATGGGCTTACGATGCCATGAAAAAGCCCGAGCTCATCTCGCATGTACTCGATCATAGCTCTAGTATGCTCGACTCTGGTGAACTTCCTCTACCTTGGTTGAATCGCTCTCGCATCCACCATGCGCATCTCTGCGCGCGCTTTGGCATGCTGCATGATGCCATCGAGCACAGTGAAGAGGTGATCAAAAGCCTCCAAGAAAAGAAAACTCTCGAACGATCCGAGTGGTATCAGCTATTCCACGCTATCAGCGCAAAAATCACCTATCTCATCGAATTAAGCCGCCATCGCGCGGCGGCTGACTGTGCGGAAGAATTAGCAAAATGGGTACGAGAACATCCCGATACGGAAGACTCACCCATACTCGAAGAACTGGCCAGCAAGCTCCGCGAATGGGCTACGACTATACGCCAATCGCACTTCATCCTCCCGACTCAGGAGCTAAAGTCGTAAGACTAGTTAAGCTATCAGAGATCCATCCATACAGGTCGATGATCGCTAGCCTTCTTCACATCAGCACCATCTAGTATACCTGAGTCCGCCCCCTTGTTGCGACGCGCCTTGAGGATATCATTGATATAAATCTGGTCAAAGGTGTAGTAGCTGCGACCTTTTTGGTAGTAAATAGTCCACTCTTCCCCGCGCGAATCTCTTGCAGCGATGCGAGTCAAGGCTGACCTCTTACTCTTACCTTGCTCCAGCACTGCAATGGATGGTGACAAGGGAGGATCATTCCAGTCACCAAAGAGAAGAATGGGCATGTTCGGCTGCTGCTTGGTGACCTGTACTAGGTGCTGAGCTATCGTCTGTGCCTCACTGCTGCGCAGGGCTGTCGCCTTCGCCTGATCATCAGTGACACGCGACTTGAGATGAGCCCCCATGATGCGGAGTTTCTCATCCTTGCGCAGCTGTACTGTGACGTCAAGAATGCCTCGCAGCATCATGCGTCTATGTGTACCGTACAAGGGGTACTGAGCTCGTGAGTTATCCGCCGTGATGGGGTAGCGAGAGAGTATACCAAGTGCGCGGTCTTCTCCCTGTCGCTCCAAGACGCGATGATACTTATAGTCCACTCCGCGTTTTTCTAAGCGTACACGGAGATCTTCCAGCGCCTTGCGTCCCCCTATTTCAATGAGACCGACGATATCGGCTCGGGAGCGAGCGATGACGTCAGCGACAGCATTGCGAGCGGCTTCGGACTTCGGGTATGAGGTGTAGGATGAGCGTGTACACTCCCCTGCGACGAAGTAGTTTCGTACATTATAAAGGAGGAATCGTGGCTGCTCACCCTTTGCCAGCACGGGGAGTGCGTCCAGTGCCTGATCATCATCCATGAGGGCACTGCCCTGCGCGCGCACCTCACCGGATCGAATCTTCAGTGGGTCACTCCCCTCGAAGAAATGATTATACAGCGATGAGCACAGAGCTATCGCTATCAGAATGAGTAAACTGTCCCAGCGTAGCAGCTTGGAGCGCCTACCTCCCTTCCTCCACGGGCGACTTATGCGAGGCTTCTGCCCTCGACGAGGGGTCTTCCACGAGCGACTCATATACTAGCTATCTTGAAGCCACTGCGCTACCTGAGCCGCGGCATAGGTTAGAATCATATCAGCACCTGCACGACGTATGCTCAGCAGGCTTTCTAGCATGACAGCACGCTCATCTATCCAGCCCGAAGCAGCAGCAGTCTTCACCATGAGGTACTCACCACTCACATGGTAAGCGGCAATAGGCAGAGCACTCTGCGCTCTCAGATCGGAGATCACATCTAGATAGAGTGTAGCCGGCTTCACCATGAGAATATCTGCGCCTTCTTGCTCGTCAAGCAATGCCTCACGTGCGGCTTCACGTCGGTTCGCTGGGTCCATCTGGTACGTGGACTTATCTCCCTTTTTCGGCGCGCTGCCGAGAGCTCCGCGGAAGGGTCCGTAGAGAGCGGAAGCATATTTCGCAGTGTAGCTCATGAGTGACACGTGGGTATAACCAGCCCCATCGAGGGCTGCACGCAGAGCCGCGATGCGACCATCCATCATATCACTCGGTGAGATGATATCCGCACCTGCTTCAGCATGGACGAGAGCCTGCTTGCAGAGCAAGGCTATCGTCTCGTCATTCAGAATCTCGATCTCACCGTGCTCATCGAAGCGCACGAGTCCATCGTGTCCATCACTATTGTACGGATCAAGAGCCACGTCAGTCATCACGAGGAGCGAGGGAAGCTCCTTCTTCAGCAGACGCACCGCACGAGGAATAATCCCATCGGGATTCCATGCCTCCACGCCCTGACTATCCTTTTTCTCCTCTGGCACGACGGCGAAGAGATCGACACAGGGTATACCGAGCTCCCATAGACGCTTCGCTTCAGAGAGCAAACCATCGAGGCTCCAGCGTGTACATCCAGGCAAGGAAGCAATAGGTTCATCTATCATCCCCTCATGCACGAACAAGGGGCAGATCAGGTGAGCTGCAGTCAACTGGGTCTCTCGTATGAGTGAGCGCATGGCCGCAGATTTCCTATTGCGACGGGGGCGTATGGGCTGAGTGTACTGATGATTTATCACAGCCTCATCCTAGCAATAATCGCTTCTTATGTAAAGGCAGTTTCTTGTAATGCAACCTAGCTGAGGAGTGCTCTGAGCTTGACGAAACGCGCGAATCATGCTAAGGATAGGGCATGCTTAATATTCGCAGCTCTATTGCTATTCTTCCCATGGTTTCTTCGGCTCTTGTAGCGCAGGAGAAGCCTAATATTATCTTTGTCTTAGTGGACGATATGGGATGGGGCGATATGAGTGCGTATCAGAAGAAGTACTGCCCAGATGCTCCTCGCCTTTCCACGCCATCGCTCGATAGCATGGCAAAAAATGGCGTGCAGCTCACCCGACATTACACTGCAGCACCCGTCAGTGCACCCGCCCGCGCATCATTATTCACAGGCATGCATCAAGGTCAGGCCCAGGTCGTGCGTAACAACAATTTCGATGCCCCCATCCCTGAGACAGAAACCATCGCCAGCGTCCTCGGAGAGGCGGGCTATCGCACCGCCCTCATTGGAAAGTGGGGTATAGGCGGAGGAAAGGAAGCTGGAGGCACACCCGAAACCAGCCCTGCATGGCCTACGAAGCGCGGCTTTGATTACTTCTTTGGTTATCACAACCACCTGACAGCTCACCGCCACTATCCAGTGGAAGAGCCGAATGCTGACCCTGACACGAAGTCGAATGCCGTGTGGGACGCAGAGAAGAACATCACTCCCCAGCTCGCTGGCTGCTACTCCACCGATCTCTTTGTCGCGCGTGCGAAAAAGTGGATCATCGACGAGCAAAAGAGCCATCCCGACCAGCCCTTTTTCCTCGCACTCACACTCACAGCTCCACACGCACGCCTATCTCTCCCCGCTGTATCCTATCCGAAGGGCGGCGGTCTCAAGGGAGGAGTCCAGTGGACAGGTCAAGATGGCAAGATGATCAACACATCTAGCCCTTCTACTTGGGATAGCTACTATGAGCCCATGTTTGCCAAGCAGAAGGACTGGCCTGACTACGCGAAGCGACATGCCACCATCATCAAGCGCATCGACCAGGGCATGGGTGACCTAGTAACACTCCTCAAGGATCTAAAGATCGACAAGAACACCTACATCATCTTCACGAGCGATAATGGACCTCACAACGAAGCTGGTGGCGTGCAGCAGATAGGACCAGATCACCCACACCGAGCGCAGAATCCTTCCTTCTTCCGCAGCTACGGTATCACCGATGGTATCAAGCGCGATGTATGGGAGGGTGGGCTGCGCGTCCCCTGCATCGTCTACGCCCCATCTCAGATCAAGTCCGGCACGACAAATGATCACCCCTCGCAGTTCCATGACTGGCTCGCCACCGTGGCAGACATCGCGGACATCCCTGCCCCTGTTGCGACAAACGGCCGCTCCCTACTCCCGCTCCTGAAGGGGCAGCAGAAGCAGCTCTCTGACAATGTCGTCTACACGGAATACAGAGGTAATGCCCCCATGGCGAATTACAAACACTTCGCTGAGAACAAAAAAGGACGCCCACGTGCCGACCAGCAAGCCTTCTACTTCCGCGATAACAAGGGCAAGATGCTGAAAGCCATCCGCACAGGCATCCAGACTGGAGAGGAACTCTTCGAAGTCTACGACACGAAGTCTGACCCACAGGAAACAAAAGACCTCGCGCAGAAACTCCCGAAGGAGACTCAGGATCAGCTTCGCGCCTTCTACCTTCAGAATCGCTTCCCCTACCAGTATCAGCCTAGAATTAACAGCGCTAAGCGAGCCTACGACAAGCAGCTCATCCCAGCACTCACGAGTGCAGAACTCGGTAAGACCGAGCGCGTCGTCGGACTCGCACTCAAACAGCTGAAGCAAGAAAATCCCACCCCATGGATTCCAAGCTTTGACACCGTCAAGGGAACAAGCGAACTTCCATCTAATACCATCAGCAGCCTCTCGAAGCTCACACTCCCAGCCGACAGCCTTAGCGAGCTGACTGGATACATCAATATCCCCGAAGACGGCTATTACAAGCTAAATATCCAAGGAAATGATGAAACGAAAAGCTTCATCAAGCTGCATGGCATTAATGAAACGCAGGCGGACAAGCTCCACCTCGCGAAGGGACTCCACCGCATCAGTATCATCGTGATGCAGGGCAAGAAGCCTGCGGATATGCTCAGTATCCAGTGGAAAGGGCAGAAGAATGGAGCGACGCCAGATGTCGCATTCTCTCATTAAGTAATCCCTGCTGGCATAGAGATAGCTTGACATAGCAAGCCTATGCCTCTATCCTTAGGAAAGTACAATTATCTCATGGAACAAGAACTCAAACCCGCGACCCAGCAAGCGAAGGAAATCCTCAGCAAGCTTCTCCTCAGCCTTGATTACGAATTTGAAATCAGCGTCATCTCTATGGATGAGAGTGATTGCTTAATGATAGAAAGCCCACAGGCGAAGTACCTCATCGGTGAGGATGGTGATCGTCTCGACGATCTCCAGTACTTGGTCAATCGTAGCATGCAGTGCCTGAATCCAGATGCGGATCGCATACGCGTCGACTGCGAATCATTCCGTCAGCGCAGCGAGGAAAAGCTCTTGCAGCGCGCGCGCTCACGCGCGGAAAGCGTGCTCGCCACTGGGAAGCCACTGCGCATGGAACCCCTGAATGCCTACCAGCGCCGTCTCGTACATAACGCACTCGCAGAAATCGAAGGCATCGTCACGAGCTCAGAAGACAGTGACTCTCGCTTCAAGCGTATCATCGTCTCACTTAAAGATTCGAAATAGAATCTTTTTCTACGCCACCATGCGTACAACTCTCCTGCTTGCCTGCCTCCTTCCCTCAGTACTGAGCTCTTCGCTCCGTGCCACAGAGAAGCAACAAACCGAGGAGAAAGAGATCTCGCATTATCAGAACATCTTCTACTACCCAGCAGAAGAGAAGGAGCAGGCGGAGAAAATAATGAAGCAGCTTCTCGATAGGAAGTCGAGCCGGGCTCTTTGGATACCCATAGGGCTGAGCTCTACAGCTGCAGATACTGAGAAGGAGAAGCAGCAGACACGCGACGCCATCGAGCGCGGGGTCATCGAGCTGCCCTGTGTCATCCTCTGCTACGAAGGCAAGCCCTACGCGCGTTTGTATGGCAAGGATATCAGTCCTGAGACCATCGCGCTATCAGAGTCACGTGCCAAGACGGCGCTAGCTCTGGAACCGAGCTTTGACTCACGCCTAGCAGCTAACCTCTACCGCCTCCACAGCATCGGCATGGGAGAGTTAAATATAAGCCAGACGCAGAAATGGGTGAGAGAATGCCGTGCTTTAGCAGAATCTGAGGAGTGCAGCACCGAGCAGCAGCAATTTCTCCGTTTAAAGTACCTCTACCCCCTCCTCCTCCATGAGTATGCCCTCATGTACGAAGGCAGCCATAATATGGCTACAGAGGCAAAGTTTCTGGAGGCTATAGCCGAGCTAGAATTAGCTAGAGACCTTGCACCTAGCTCTCATCTCGGTCGCACAGCTTACAGCATACGCGAAGAACTGAGGAGGGCGCGCCTGAAGGCGAAGATTTACGATTAAGAGAAGCTTAATCCCCCTTCACTACACACTTACAAAAGAAGCGGTAGACAGTACGCGTATGGGAAAATTCAAAAACCCACGCTTTCATCACTAGTAGCTCTTCTTCATCCTCCCCTTTTATTCTTAGGCGATGGATGGGTTTCCTTCCATACACGATCCTGATGATGTGCGTACTTCTCCAAATTAAGAAGGATGAGTATGGAGGAAAGAAGCTATAATGAAGTATTGAAAGCGTGGGCTGTTTTACTTATTGACTCGATTGACGAGAGCTCAGCTTAGGCAGCTTTTTTACAGCAACCAGCACCTGCGCTCTTCTTAGCTTTGCAGCATCCAGCGCCATCCTTTTTGCCTTTTTTGCAGCCAGCACCATCTTTTTTATCCTTGCAGCATCCAGCTTGCATTGGAGTAGTAGCAGCGCATTCACAAGGATTGCATGTGCATGGGTTGCATTTACATGCGTCTGTAGGTGCTGCGGAGCTTAATCCGATCATACCGAAGACGGCAAGGGCGATAAGTGTTTTCATAATATTTGTATGTTAGTTTAAGTTAACTTTCATTGTGAAAGTTTCCAGTATAGTATCACACTCATATATACAGCGCAATAAAAATCTCTATAACAAATAAAACTCTTCTTAATCCTTCGACTCAGTCGAGTCTATCTGACACTCTTCGCTGTTGAGTATAGCCTCGGCGGGGTCGCTGTGGTTCATCTCATTGTAAAGCTCGCCCATCACGGGCAGCACGTAGCCTAATTCTTCGTATTCCTGCTCGGCTACTTGATCAAGCATGGACTCGGTCTGATGCTGTTCTGCGAGTTTACAGGATTCTGGCATCTCATCTATATCATCTTTAGATTGATTCATATATTTTATGACAAACTCCTCTGTTCCAGTGTTCAATAAATAATCCAGCTGTTAGGAGTCATGTATTTATTTTGAATTCTCACGAGAAAGTTTCAGATTCCTCTTGACTTTACATCCATAATCCTGTACATATTTCTCTCACAAAGTTATGGCTAAGAAAAGCTGGATCGAAAGAAACAAAAAGAAGGCAGCAGTCGCAGCTCGTTATGCAGAGGTTCGCGCAAAGCTGAAGGCAGAGGGCGATTATATCGGACTCACTATGCTCCCACGCAACGCGTCCCCTATCCGCCGCGTCAACCGCTGTGAGCTCACAGGTCGTCGTCACGCATTCCTGCGTCGCTTCCACCTCTCCCGTATCGCATTCCGCGAACTCGCTAACGCAGGTATGATTCCTGGCGTTACCAAGTCTAGCTGGTAAGCCTTATTGGTTAAACAAATTTTATCGCGGGCTACTAGCAATAGTAGTCCGCTTTTTTATGCCCATCTACCAATACATATCCGAGAATCCTGAGGATGAAGAAAAATCTTGCCGCCAGTGTCGCAAGATCTTCGAACTCATGCGTCCAGTTGATCGCGCACCTCTCACCCACTGCTTCTACTGCAAGCACCCAGTGCGCAAGGTAATCTCTCAGGTGAACACACCTAAGCTCACAGGGCCTATCTCTATCGTGGACGCAAAGAAGGCGGGCTTCACTGTACTAGAACGCCGCGACACAGGGACTTTCGAAAAACTGTAAACAGTTTCTAGTTGATTAGCTCTCGTACTTTTGCAATAATACCAAGAAGGCACACTTTCTCATGAGGGTAAATTTACCACAGAACGAGACTATCATCTACGATAATCAGATCGACAGAATCGCGGCGACGCATAAGAACAAGCGTCGCACGCGCTGGTGCACCATGTGGATTTATCTAGGGCTTTTTATTGCGACAGCCCCATTCACAGTCTGGGCATACCAGCTAATTATAGCTTACTTTGTCTAGCAGAGCGACCTGCGAGAAGAGCAGCAGCCTCTTCGAGCAACCAAGACTCGATGAGTAACTCACATTTACTCATTTCCGACAGGCGCAGTTGCGAGCTATCCTGCCTCTTCGATTCCAGTGCATCTATATCATAGAGATGCACACCAGTCAAGGAGGCGCAGGCAGGGTCTACATTACGAGGCACTGAAAGATCCATTAAAAAGAGTGGTCTGTAGGAGCGACTTTCTTGTACAGCATGCAATTTATCCTTCTGCACTACATAGACAGGGGATGCGGTCGATACGATAACGATATCTATCTGCTCAAAGTGGCTCAACCAGTCGCTAAAGCGTATCACGCTTCCTCCTACCTGTTCGGCTAGCTCTACAGCCCTATCGTAGGAACGATTCGCTACGAAGATAGCCTCTGCACCACGCGACATGAGACTCTGCGCAGTACTGCGCGCGACATCGCCTGCACCTATGATAAGTACGTGCTTACCTACGAGTGAGCCCATCTCCTGCATCGCCATCTGAACAGCAGCTGCTCCTACAGAAGTAGGCCCAGAGGTTATATTCGTCTGAGTACGCACCTTTTTTCCAATGGAGAATATACGCTGAAACACACGATTAGAGTATACACCTGTCGTCTGCTCGCCTAGAGCGACTCGGTAAGCTTCCTTCACCTGCCCGAATATCTCTGTCTCTCCTATCACCATCGAGTCGAGTCCTGCCGAGAGCTCTGCGAGATGCTTGAGCGCAGCCAGGCCTTCGTATCGATAAAAATAATGCTCTAGCAGCTCTTCCTGCGCCTCCATGAAGTAGCGAAGCAGGCTCTCATACATGAGCTCTACATTCTCACCCCACGCATAGATCTCTGTGCGATTACAGGTAGAGAGCAAGACGCATTCCTGAACTTGCTCCAGGCTATGGAGCATGCGGTGAACCTCCTGAATACGAGACTTGGGCACGGCAAACTTTTCTCGCACCGCTAAGGGGCAGCAGTGAAAGTTCACCCCGAGACAGAGCATAGAAAGTCTCGGTATAGCAGGAAGCTTCGCGTCACTCATAGAGCAGTCAGGCACAGGCAGATTTACTTACAGGCTTGAGCGATCGTTTCCACCAAGCTTGCAATATTGTGCTTAGTCGCTTCTACATGTGGCGTGAGCTTATACTCAGCGAGGGCAGCTGTCGTAACAGGACCTATGCTGGCGATGCGGCACTGGGGGTGCAGCTTGATCCCCATCTTCATCCAGTGGTGCACAGTACTAGCACTCGTGAAAGTGATCCAGTCTGCGCCTTCTGATTCGATGAGGGGTCGTACACCTGTAGGATCTTCAGTCTCTGCGACCGTCTGGTACGCGATGCATTCATCGACAATAGCCTTGCGCTTCATGAGCTCGCGGTAGATATAATTTCGCGCCTGTTCGCCATGAACCCACAGCATACTAGAGTGCTCGATACCTCCGAACTCTTCTGACTTACGGTCAAACTCAGCGACCAACTCTTCAGCGACTGCCTTCTGCGGCATCACGTCTACCATGAGCCCAAATTTCTTCAGCTCAGCAGCCGTACCAGGACCGACCGCAGCTATGCGCGCGCCCCCGATCTCACGAATATCTTCGTAGACGGCAAAGAAGGCTTGGAAGAACTTCTTCACCCCATTAGGGCTAGAAAAGACGAGCCAGTCATAACGAGGGGCATCAACAACTGATTCTGCAAATCCGTGCCTATCACTTGGTGGTGAGATGCGAATCATAGGCAGCTCCAGCACCTCTGCGCCGAGATCTCCGAGGCTACGACTCAGGGCACTTGCTTGCTCACGTGTACGCGTGACTATCACACGCTGCCCGTGCATGGGCATATTCCCCCACCAATCAAGCTTATCGCTAAGGCTAGCGACCTCACCTATCACAAGGATAGCAGGCGCGGCAAATCCCTGAGCCTTCGCTTGCTCGCAGAGCTCCCCCACTGTGGTGAGAAGCTTACGCTGACGAGTCGTACAGCCCCACTGAATGAGGGCGGCCGGTGTGGCAGGATCTTGTCCTTCGGCTATGAGAGCCTCGATGATGCTATCGAGCTTCTTCATCCCCATGAGCATGATCTTCGTTCCCTGCGCCTGAGCGATATTATTCAGATTGAGATTAGCATTAGAGTCAGCAGACTTACCGTCCATCTCATGACCTGTGAAAATACTCAACTGCGTGCACATGCCACGCTGCGTGACGGGTATTCCAGCATAGGCTGGCACGGCAAGCGCGGAGGATATGCCTGGCACCATCTGGAAGCGTACATTCGCAGCACGCAGATGCAGAGCCTCTTCTCCACCCCTTCCGAAAACATAGGGGTCACCGCCCTTAAGGCGCACAGTAACACGGTGCTTCGACGCACAGCTGACAAGGAGTTGATTAATCTCTTCTTGCGGCAGAGCATGGTTATCAGCACGCTTCCCCACAAAGATTCGCTCGCAGTCAGGGCGCGCGAAGCCCACAATAGAAGGTGCAACTAGGGCGTCATACACGAGGCAATCAGCGCGCTCTATCAGAGACTTCGCCTTTAAGGTGAGTAGCTGAGGATCGCCCGGACCTGCTCCGACGAGGTAAACTAAACCTGCTTTCATCTTTTTATCGAGCAGCTAGCAATTAAAAGGAGCCAGACATACCTGGAGCGATAACATCAGGAGCAGTAGAAACTGGCGCAATCGCAGCTGGTGCTGGTACTGGTGCTGGCGCTGGTGCTGGAGTTAACGTCGGCACTGATGCTGGGGCTTGCGCTATGTCAGCAGCATTCGTCTCTATAGCATGCTGGGATGCAAATATCGGAGCCTGCGCATTTATGGGAGTAGAGCTCGTTTCTGTAGAGCCGAGAAGAGAGGCTGAGGCAATAGTAACTTGTTGTTGAGCTTCTTGCTCCTCTTGCTTTGATTCGAGATACGCGCGATACAAAAGCTCACTGACGGTCACGATCTTAAATCCGCGTTCCTGCAAGCCCTTCACAATACCTTCGACAGCATCAGCTGAGGGACCATGAATATCATGTAGAAGGATGATGGAGCCACTCTTCGCAGAATTCACAGCACGGGAGGTTACGACAGAAACACCTGGGCGACGCCAGTCATTCGTATCGACATTCCACATCACAGTAGTCAGACCATATGCATTCGTAAAGTAATCTACAAGACTCGAGTTAATAGCACCGTAGGGAGGGCGCATCGTGCGTACCTTGCGACCTCCGGTGGCGGAACTAATCGCAGCTATAGAACGCTCCATCTGACTCGTGACTGCGTCGCGGCTGATTGAAGTCAGCGATGGGTGATCCCATGTATGTACGCCAATCTCATGCCCACTCGCAACGGCTCGCGCAAGAATGGAAGGATGACGCTGAACTCGCTCACCGAGTACGTAGAAGGTAGCCTTCGCGCCATACTTATTCAGTATATCAAGAATACGTGGTGTGTTAACTGGATGAGGACCGTCATCGAAGGTAAGCGCGACATAAGGGCCGTTCATTGCAGCGCTGAAAACCTTACGGCCAGGCTTAACTGGCGTCACGCGTACATTAGATCCACTTGATCCTGGTGTGATAGCCATACCTGACCCAGGCTTCACGCCCTGAGCTCCTTGTCCTCCCTGCGGTATTTGACCAGGCACATCAGCTTCCACAATAGCCCTATCATTCTGGGTATTTTCCTGCGAGAAGAAACTACAGGAAGAAATCATAACTCCTCCAATGAGGGCCGTAACCAAATAAGATACAATCTTCATAAAATTCTACAAAAACAATATAGCATCTCAGGTAAATATGCAATACTTTTCAGCATCCTACTGCAGATTTAACCCTACTAGTTATCAAGTAGCTTAGGATAAGATGCCATCGCTAGGTAGCGTGACATATCGCGTATCTCAGAGGCATCTCCCACCTGCAGAACACGCTGCACGAGGTCACAGCAATCTGCATAATTTAAATGCTTAATAGCATAGCGCAAGGCTGGAAGTATGTGTGTACCAGCCGAGATGGAATCAACACCTAATCCGACAAGCAGAGGCAAGAGCACTAAGTCGGAACCAGTCTCACCACAGATAGAGGTGGGGATACCTGCTTTTACCGTCTGATGCATCAGTCGCAGCACACCAGGATGCGCAGGACGGAACATATCGGCGACACGGTAGTTCACGCGATCCACTGCAATCGTATACTGCGTGAGGTCATTACTACCTATAGAAAAGAAATCAACATGAGGCGCAAGCAGATCCGCTATCATCGCAGCACTAGGCACCTCTATCATCACGCCGACGCGTAAGTCTTTACCATAAGGGACGCCTGCGGCACGCAATTCCTCGCGACATGCATCGAGATGAGCCTTCGCTTCTAGTAGCTCTGAGAGACCAGAGACCATAGGGAACATGACAGCAGCTTTCCCATGCACCGAAGCACGAAGAATAGCGCGCAGCTGTTCTCGGAAACTATCAACTCGGCTCAGTGATACGCGTATACCGCGCCAGCCTAAGAAAGGATTCTCCTCCTTGTCCTCTATCTTCTCAAATGGCAGCTTATCACCACCTGAGTCAAGGGTGCGGAACACGACCTCGTGAGGAGCTGTAGCTTCAATCAGATTCTTATAATGGTTGTACTGAGCTTCTTCGTCAGGAAGCTTCCCATAGCTGAGCAGGAAGAACTCAGTACGGAATAAACCGACGCCTTCAGCCCCAGAATTTTTCAAGGCTTCAAACTCATGTGAGAACTCGACATTCGCACTGATACGCAGCATACGACCATCGCGCGTGACAGCAGGCTCATTCACATAGTAGGAAAGATCGCGGCGCTGTTGCTCTTTCTGCGCTTGGAGATTACGGTAATACTCCATCGTACGCTCGCTAGGATTAAAGATAATAGATCCGCTGTAACCATCTAAGATCGCAAACTGCCCAGTCTTCGCTTCAAGAATCAGATTAGGCACGGCGGCGACAGCCGGCAGCTCTAATGAGCGGGCGAGAATAGCCGTATGCGACACTGCTGATCCCACCTCTGTCACAAAACCCATCACCTTATTGCGAGCCATGTTCACCGTATCACTTGGAGTGAGATCATAGGACGCAAGGATACCTGCCTTCTCCTGAATAGAGGTCGTAGGGAGATGTATATGCTTCTCGTGCGCGAGATTACTCAGCACGCGGCTCATCACGTCATCCATGTCGGCCACACGCGAGCGCAGATAGGGATCATCAAGATGACGCATGACTTCCATATAATTCTGCACGACAGCGTAGTAGACAGACTCCACGTTATGCAGCCGCTGACGCAGTTCATTCTGAACACGCTGCATGAGAGTTCTATCACGTACCAAGAGCAGATGCACATCGAAGATAGCGGCTTCATTCGCGCCGCTCATCGACTCCACACGATTCTTTAGAACATGAAGTTCTAGTTCTGTGCGCTCCAGAGCCTGATCTAGGCGAGCCCACTCGTGGTCAATAAGATTCTCAGTGATAGCATAGGTTCGCGGAGCTGCGCCACCACGCGCTTCCACACGCATCATCCCCATTGCGATACCGGGGGAGATGGGTTCACCCTTCAGTCGGTATTCAAACGCCTCATTCATATCCCTGTAGGAAGGTCTTTAATCCTCGCCGAACTTGGCAAGAATCAGTTGTTCAATAGCTTCCATGAGTTCTACCTCATCCGCTCCATCTACACTGACCTTAATGGACGATCCACAGCCAACTGCAAGCATCATTAAGCCCATAATACTCTTCCCGTCGACAAACTCATCGTCCTTCTCCACTGTCACCTCAGATTTATACTTTGATGTTAAACGTACAAATTGGGCAGCAGGGCGAGCATGGATTCCTAGTTTATTGAGAATAGTTAGTTCTTTTGTGATCATAATGCAAGTCTTACTATGTTTTGTCCAATGATTATATAGCTCATCTTATATCAAAGCGAGCATTATTTCTACCAAAGTGCTCTTTTCGTGTACATTTATACTAAACTAACGAGATATTTATAACACTCTCAGCACTTTTCTATCGTAGAAACGATTGTCATACAATAAGAAAACGCCGTCACCTTCCAAAGAAAGTGACGGTGAAGAATATTTTTCTTTTTACCTCATTATCGTCGACGGCGAGATAGGAGGCCAGCGAGTGCCAGCAGGCTCAGAGTAGCGCTCGATGGCTCAGGGATAGAGCTATTCTGGGGCACGACACTAATATAGTGCCCATTCGCATCGGTGCTATAGAGGGCACGATCATTTTGATTACCATAAATAGTATAGATGTACTCCCCGAATATGGCGTTTGTCGATCCATCTATAATAGCTATACGCCCCTCTTCCAGCCCATCAAAGAAGCTATCTGAGAGATAGATATTAAACTGTGCGAGATTATCCATCGCGAATGTAGAACCTGCGGCAATAGTAAGCTGTGAGAAGTCACTCATACTTTCTACGTAGAAGTTATAAACTGTCGCCGTACTCGTAGTGGATTGTCCCATGAGTACTTGCGAGCTAGAGCTAGCAGTCCCCAGCGTCAGAGATGAGCTCATCCACGTATCAGAGCTCACTGCGAATCCTCCCATCAGAAAGGCTAAGTCCTGATCTCCTGCGTTTACATTACCAGAGAGCGTCGCTTGCGCACCGGTGGTTTCAGAGTAAGCTTCCAGTTTAATACCGTTCACGGTATTCTTGATTGCTGTTGCCATTTCAGATCCGTTAACACCCTGTGTCGCCTTGAGTACGGCTGTATTCTGTAGGGTTACTACTTGATCGTGATCGTAGGAAAAGGCGGTCGCCTCGCCATTCGTACTATGCGCCGTGATAGACTTACCAAACGGTTTATCTATCGTTGCCCCATTGGATAGCTGGATAGCCGTGCTATTCCCGTATTCACGACTCACTCCTAGCGCCGTATTTGACCAGTCAATATTAAGCCCCTCGGAGTTTCCTGTCTTCTCATTAAGGATAGTGATGCTGTTTTTCACCTCGCTAAAACGAGTTCCCAGCATATAACCAACACTAAAACCGCCCTCGGTCATATCCTTCGAAGTATTCACACTATGATAGCTACCACTTATGGAATCGACAAGTGCAGCATCATTGACACGCAGCGCGATAGCCATCTTGGAATCAGTCGTACTCACTGAGACATCGGCATGGATACTCTCGACATGCGTGGCATCACCAGTCCCTACTATACTATCATCTTGCCCGAGATTAATACCTGTTACATTCCCTCCCGTAGACTTGATATCGATGATCAGGTCGCTGATACTTTTCACATTCCCACTTTCAATAACAGCGCCATTTAAGGAGGCAGTGTCGCCAGTTATGCTAATATCACCAGAAATCGTACCCACGCTCGTTCCTGCACCCACGTGAATCCCAGCAGCATAAGAGGTACCTGTATTAATGATAATCGTACTATCAATGCTATTCACATTCGTCGTGTATGCAGAGCTCAGTGACTGGAGCTTCACACCGTAAGTACCACCACTCAGTGTATTAACAGTTATATGTGAAGTGATATCACCAGCCGATGAGTCGATCAATTCAATACCATGCAGACGCGGAGTCGCCTGAGACCCTGTAGTTGTAGCGGATGAGGTCTCGATAGTCGCACTAATATCATTCAGCGTAGAGTGCTTTGCATAGACACCGGCTGAATTACTATGATCAGCATGCGTGATGATATGCCCAGAGATGGTACCCGAGATATTCGTTTCAGAGTTTGCAAAGATGCCATAAGCACTACTCGAACTACTCGAAGCCTCTATATTTGAATTAATATTTGTGATTTTCGTACCTATAAGAGAGATACCGTAGGAAGAATTAACCTTATACTTATTATTAACTGTAGACACAATATCTGCTGTAATATCGCTTATCGTCGCCGCCCTCATGCTAAGACCAGTCGCAAATCCTGCCGTATTATTGCTTGCAGTAAAAGATCCAGCTAATGTTCCAATAGTAGCTCCATCAGCGACAGTCATACCTATAGCATTATAGCCTGCCCAGCCGGGTTTATCAACAAGTGCTGTATCAATAAGCCTATCATTCAACGTTACGTCTACTGTAGCAGAAACCAATCCCACCTTAGCTGTTCCGCGCACATCAATACCGCGAAGATAGGTTAACTCGTCGGAAACAAGTGTATATTCACCTTGTAAGTCATTAATTTGGTGATGTTGCGTGTAAAGAGTTTTAGTCGTCGCCGTGGCTACGCAAGGCAGTGAGACCAGCAGCTTCGCTAACGATTTTAGTACGATTGTCTTTTTCATAGAAATTTTAGGTTTGCATCATCAGCAAGGGTTCGGTCCGACTAATCCCTACTGGAGCGGGGTATTTTAATATAATCAGACTAAAAATCAACTCTTATTATGTGCATAATGAATAACAAGAAAAATCATAACACGCGCAATTATAATATTTAACAAAAAATAGATATTTCTTCAGGTGAATTATGACAGTCTTATAGAGGCAACCTACAGGCAGGTTCTCGTAATTCGCAGCGTGAAATCACGAAGGGATTTTTCCGC
>CAYJLR010000009.1:0-30519 GCA_964370895.1 uncultured Akkermansia sp.
TGCATCCTGCCTAAGGTCGCGACCTTAGGTATCCATTTATCGCTGTCGCGTAGGATGATGCCATTCGTTCTATCTATGCCCTTCTTTCCTTCGTATTTTTTCCTTGCAAAGCCTCTCTCCTCAGCTTAAAATGACGCATCATGAAACGACTCGAAGGTAGAACAGCCATCGTAACTGGAGCTGGCCGTGGCATCGGTCAAGCTGTCGCAGAACGCTTCGCCCAAGAAGGTGCAAAGGTTATCCTCATCTCTCGCAATCCTGCCTCCTGCGGTGGAGCAGCTGACGCGATTAATGCACAGTACCCCGATTCCTGTGTCGCTTACCCCTGCGATGTTGCAGATGCCGCCGCTGTTGACGCATGTGTGAAGGAAATCCTCGGCCAGTTCCCTAGCATTGACATTCTTGTCAATAATGCAGGTATCACAAAGGATGGGCTCCTCATGCGTATGAAGGAAACAGATTGGGATGCTGTCATGGACACGAATCTTAAGAGTGTTTTCCTTTTTGTGAAGGCTCTCATGCGCACGATTAGCAAGAGCCCTGCAGGTCGTATTATTAACATGGGTTCTGTCGTCGGTATCACTGGTAATCTCGGTCAGTCCAATTACGCGGCTTCCAAGGCTGGTCTTATCGGTTTCACAAAGTCAATTGCTCTCGAGCTCGCTTCTCGTAAGGTTGCTTGTAATGTTATCGCTCCTGGTTTCATTGCTACAGAAATGACTGATGCCATTCCTGAGCAGGCTCGCGAAGCTATCCTGTCCCGCATTCCTATGAAGGATATGGGCCGCCCAGAGGATATCGCTAGCTGCGCTGCTTACCTTGCTTCTGATGAGGGTCGCTACATGACAGGTCAGGTTCTTGTCTGTGACGGTGGTATGTGCATGTAAGACACTGTATCTAAAATTATTTTCCCAGCCCCACTGAGCTTGAGTGCTCAGTGGGGCTGAATTTTTCATATAAGCTGCCACACTAACTCCTTGCAAAGATTCTGCTTTGTGGTATATGCTTTCGTCATGGCTACATTAAAAACACTTTGCTTACTGGGCTTATCCGCAGTGATGGGCGCAAGCGCTATGGCTGAAACGATTAAGCTTCCAGCACCTGTGAAGGAGGGCGGCATGACGCTTCTTGAATCACTGAGCAAGCGCCGCACCGTGCGCGCTATGGACAAGGAAAAGACTCTCGATATGACTACTCTGGGGAATCTTCTCTGGGCTGCAAATGGCATCAGCGATGATGTAGGGCACCGCACTGCTCCTACCGCATCGAACAAGCAGGAGTACGAGCTTTACGTCGCGACTGCTCAGGGTGTGTACTACTATGACGCTGCGAAGCACGAGCTCAAGCAGATCGTCGCTGGTGGTGAAGTTTTCAAGGCATCACGTTCTTATGGTTCAGTAGAGATTCTTCTCGTCGTCGATAAGAAGAAGCAGAGCAATGAAGCTCTGTTTAATTGTGATTCCGGTTTCATCGGTCAGAATATCTACCTCGCTTGCACCGCATTCAACCTCGGTACTGTGTACAGAGCATCTTTCCCTAAGAAGAAGCTCAACGAGATGATTCCTCTTCCAGAGGGTAGTGAAATCATCTACACTCACTCCGTGGGCTACAAGGCAGAGGCTAAGTAATTCATTTATTTATTTGCAATAGAAAAAGGTCACTCTAGATGGAGTGATCTTTTTTTGTAGATGATTTTTGCCTGACTTCGTCATTGCGTCACCCGAAAGAAACAATTGAGCCTTGTTTCGGAGATGTTTCTAAACCTCGTTTCCTTGCTCACAGTTCGTCAAGCATATCCTCCGATATGCTTGATTCTCAGGTAGCTTGACAGCTTGTGTTCGCGTCGTCTCTATATGGACGCTATCGCGTTTTCATCGGTGAGAAAAGTGTCGCGCTATCGCGCGCGGTAAAAGGCGCGTCAGTTTCGGGCAGGTACACGAAGCTGGGGTTGCCTCACGGGCGCGTGCAACTTCAGATTACAAGAAACTGACGCTGCTGTGCTCTGTGTGCACAGCTTTTCCGCGAGGGCTTTGCCCTCACACTCCCAGCAAGGACGCCGTCCTTGCATACTGCCAGAGGAGCGCGCCCGTCTGGACTCCCATTTAGGTATCGCTTGCGGCTGCCTAAGTCAGGTGACTTTTTTGTAGGTGATTTCTGCCTGCTTACGAGGGGGCGCGATGAGGTCTTCTTAGTCGATAGAGGGGGTGTAGTGCTCTTCATCTGGCACGGCGATGACTTCTTCGAGATAGTAGCCTTCTTGATCTGGTTCTAGGATGGCTGCGCGGTAGTGCTTATCACAGTAGTTTCGCTGTACATTGAGTTCTTTGAGCGATTCATGGTAGGCGGTTTGTGCGTGTTCACACCCTTCGTGGGCGAGGTCGCCACTTTCTCGGCACAGTCGTACTCCGAAGCCTGCGTCTAGCGCTCCTGCGTGTCGTGGGATGTCTAGTGCGGCGTAATGGAGTTTCTGCGCGGCTTGCATGATGCTGACCCAGATGGGGAGTGCGAGCTTCGAGCCGTAGCCCTTATCCATGATTGTGCGTGGCTTGTCAAAGCCTACCCAGACGACGGCGGTGAGCTCCGAGCTGAAGCCACAGTACCACGCGTTGTGGTAGCCGTTTGTTGTGCCTGTTTTCCCTCCGCTGGGTGCGGTGAAGCCTAGCTTCGCGGTGGCGGCTGCGGTGCCTCCCGGTTTCGTGATCTGTTCGAGGATGTCGAGGGTCTGCTCGTTTGCTTGCTGGGAGAAGACGCGTGTCTGCGTGGCTTGTTTACGCCAGATCTCTCTGCCGTGGCTGTCGGTGATGGATTCGATGATGTAGGGGGTGGGGCGCACGCCTCCGTTCGCAAAGGTGGTGTAGCTGGTAGCTACTTCGTAGGGGGTGGCCTCCCATGTGCCGAGGTAGATGGTGGGACCGATTTTTTGCTTGCGGGGGCGATAGTAGCCTGAGAGGGTGGCGTAGCGGATGATGTTCTCGAGTCCGACGCGGTTGCCGATGCGTACTGACATGGTGTTGCGGCTTTTTAGAAGCCCCCACGAGGCGGGCTTGCTGCCGAGGAAGCGGCCGTCTGCGTTTTTCGGACTCCAGCGTGGTGCTCCTTTGATTTCTCCTGCGGCGATGCGGTTGTCCGAGATGTTGCTGCTGGGGCTTCCGCCGTGCTCGAAGAAGCTGGCGTAGACGAGGGGCTTGAAGAGTGAGCCGACTTGTCGGCGGCTCTGTAGGGCGCGGTTCAGCGGAGATTCTATGCTATCGCGCCCTCCGACGAGGGCGAGGAGGGCTCCTGTCTTGTTGTGAATGACGACGCTAGCGCCTTGGATGTACTGTGGCTGAGGGATGCTTTTTGCCTGTTCACCGCCTGCTTGGAGCATCTTGTAGCGTAGCTGCTGGTAGGCTGCGCGCGTCTGGTGTGGGTAGCCGGCTGTGGATTCGACTTGCTCACCGAGGAACCTGTCGATGGACTTCATCGTGGCGTCTTGTAGGTCGAGGTCGAGGCTGGTGCGTATGGTGAGTCCACCGGCGTACATGGTTTCGCCGACGAGTCCGAGCTCATTTGCTTCGAGGCTGTTGAGGATGAGGTTCACCTCGCGGCGTATGGCTTCCAGTGCGTAGTTGTCATTCCCCTGAGGCTGAGGCCACTGGACATTGACGGGTTCGCTGAGTGCGTAGTTGTATTCGATACGCGTGATTTTCCCGTGGTCGACCATGAGCTTGAGTACCTTATCGCGCTGGATGCGGGCGGCTTCTAGGTTGCGATGGGGGGAGAATTCATTTGGGTTGCAGACGATGCCCGCGAGCAGGGCGGCTTCTCCTATGCTTAGTTCGATGGGGCGCTTGTTGAAGTAGCCGCGCGCGGCTTGCTTGAGTCCGAGGAAGCTGTGCCCCCAGAAGATGCGGTTGATGTAGGAGAGTAGGATGGTGTTCTTATCGTAGGTGTTTTCGATACGGTGGGCTAGCGCGAGTTCGATGAACTTGTGGTGGAAGCTGCGATCTGTATGATAGTAGGAGTTCTTCGCTAGCTGCATCGTGAGTGTCGAGCCACCTTGTGTGACGCGCTTGTGCTTGAAGAGCTGTGCCGCTGCACGTAGTACCCCTTTCGGGTCTATGCCTGAGTGGGTGAAGAAGCGTCTATCTTCCTGCAGGACGAGCGCATCGATGAAGTAACGGGGTACTTCCTGATCTAGGCTTGCGATGCGGCGACGGTTCTCTCCATGCAGCGTGCCTATTTCTTCTCCCTTGCGGTCGAGGACGAGCGAGCGCTCTGGCATGAGTAGCACCTGCGTGATGTCATAGCGCTGCGCGAGCAGCATGTAGGAGGCCACGAGGATGATGATGAGGAGGAGGCCTATGAAGGCGAGGCTGAGGAGGAAGGAGATGAAGGGGAGGATGGCCTTCGGGAAGAGGTTCCTGATGAGGTGCATGAGCACGTTGCGCGGGTACCAGAATATACGCGAGAGTGCTTGATGGGGGCGCATACCCTTCTTCGGTGGACAGGAGAACTCCACCCAGGGCGCATGCTTATTGGGATTGAAGTTACGCGGGCGTGCTGCGCGTCGTCGACGCGGACGCGAAACGCGTGGCTGAGGCTGGGGGGGCTGGGGGGCGCTGCTGTCGCTCTGCTCGTTATTTTCTTCGTTCATGCCCAAATGTAGATGCAGGGATTATGCCGTAAGGGGGCGAAATTTGCAAGTCATCTTATAAAAGAATCCCCTCGTAATAGCTTTTAACTAGATGTCATAATCGCTATCTCTGCTTGACATGCGTAGCTAATCTGGAATAATACCCGAATGCGTCAACCTACTGAATGTGACACAGCTCACAGATCACCACTACCCTTTCAGGAACCCACCCTTGATCAGGTAGCTGAGGCATACGATGTTATCAAATCCACGCCACGTCAGCTTGCTCTGGGCAATGACATGAGTGTCGTGAATATGTACCTTTTTGCCGCCAAGTATGGCACCATGCTGGCAGTAGAGGATGGTGTCCTCTACCGTCACTATGAGAATAATAAACGCTTTCTGGGCTACGGCTTCCCCTACGGGACGCAGAATGAAGATGAGCTCAGGCATGCGCTAGAGCGTATCGAATGTGATGCCGCGCATCGAGAGCGCCCCGTGAAGTTCTGCCTCATGACGGAGGAGGAGAAGGAGATGCTTATGAAGCTCCAGCCTGAGCGCTATGCTTACGAGACAAACCGCAATGACAGCGACTATATCTATGCTCGCCAGACCCTCGCTGAGCTCCCTGGCACACGCTATCACAAGAAGCGTAACCGCGTCTCCGCCGCTCTGCGTGAGCTAGAGAAGCGCGAGCTGAGCTGGAAAGCAGTCGCACTCGACCCAGAGACACAGGGAGAAGAGATACTGACACTAGCCCGCAGCTGGCAGGTAAACCATGGTGAAGACAGCGCGAACACCGAGCTAGAGCTCAGCTACATCGAGCAAGCTCTCAAGCACTGGAAGCGTCTGAATCTCCAAGGTCTCGTCATCCTCGTCGAAGGTGAGATACGCAGCTTCGCTATTTGTTCCTACTCACGCGAAGCGGAGCTGAACACCCATTTTGAAAAGACTCACCCCGAGTGGCGATTCCTCTACCCGCTGATTAACAGAGAATGCGCCCAGCACTTCACAGAGGCACAGTTCATCAACAGAGAGGAAGATCTCGGCAGCGAAGGGCTCAGGAAGGCGAAGCTCTCCTACCATCCCCAGATCATACTGGATAAATACAGCGCCACGCGCCAAGATAGTGCGGGTGTAGATGTAGGCTAAGACCTCAGCTAGGCTAGATGAATTTATACAAAACGAGGTGTTCCATGTGGAACACCTCGTTTCTATTTATGATAATGGTTAATAGATAGTGTTTTACTTCAGTTCCACCGCCATGACAGTGCCTGAGATCTCATTAGCAACGAGCAGCATCGCGGGCTTCCCACCCTGTGCAGGGACGAAGGCCAGTCCCTCAGGAGAGATGTCTCCACCTGTGATAGCCATGTCGTCTCCATCCCCATCCTTGTGGGTGACGATGTTGTTAAAGTCGCGTGTGTTTATATAATTGACGAACTTTGCGCGGCTAGGCTGGCTGAGATCATAGGCCATGATGCCCCCCGTGCGCTCGAGACCGATGAAGGCGTATGTCTTGCCATTCACTTCACCTAGGGTGATGCATTCTGGCTCAGGTCCCTTCTTGCCCGATCTGTCATCGAGACCGAGACCATCGCCTGAAAGTGGGTAGAATGCGCCTAATGTTTGTCCGACGATTTCTTCAAACTGGCTGCCGCTGTCAAAAACGAGGTTCAGTCCAGCTGCTCCGACTGAATAGATGCTGAAGCTGCGTGAGCCGTAGAGGTATGTTTTCTGCGCATCGAGTCCATCGACTGTCGTGGGGTCAAGCTGTGTGACCTTCCCGCCTTCGAGCTTTACCTTCTTTTCATTCTCATAGTAGCCATCGCTATCCTTGTCGCCCCATTCGCGTCCGTCACCTTCGTTTGCGGTGAGGAGGAAGGTGCGTCCACCTGATTGGTAGCTAGCGATAGCATCAGGCATGCGCAGACCGTATAATCCTGCTTGCTTGCTGCGGCTGGGTTTCTTATCCTTGCTGCTGAGGTCGAGGGCTGTCTTCCCGTAGTCTGTCATGCCGAGGGAGAAGACATTTTCTATCTTCTGGCTGTTGAGGTCGAGTACGGCGATGGCGTTCGCTTCCTGTAGGGCGATGTATGCCTTCTTACCTGAGACGCTGATATACTCAGGTTCGAGATCGTCGGAGGGGAGGGCGCCCTTCTTCAGGATGACTCCTTGGGAGACGAGCTTGGCTCGTGCTGCGGCACTATCGAAGGCTTCGAAGCCTGCGTCGCGGCTGCTGCGTGCAGCGATGTTAATGATGCTCACGCCGCCCTTCGGGTCGACGTATTCTGAGCCGTAGCCCTTGCGTGGTTCGCCTTCGTTAGCGGTGAGGATGGTGTTGTTATCTGCGTAGCAGAGCATGTCAGGCTGGACGCCGACGGTGATGAGTTCTGCGAGGCTGAGGCTGCCGTCGGCAGCACAGTTCAGGATGACGACACGTCCCTTGTCATTGTAGCCCTGTGCTTGGAGGGCGATGGCGAGCTGCTTGCCATTCGGGGAGACGGCGACGCTGGTCATGTCCTTGTAGTCGAAGCTGGTGTCGCGTGCCTGTACGGCAGACTTCACGTCGAACTCACGTGCTTCGATAGGGGCGATGATGCCGTTTGTTGCATTGATACTCTTGATTGCGAGTATGGCCAGCTGACCTGTCTTGCCATTGACCGCGTAGGCGTGACCGTTAGATTGGTTGTAGGAGATGATCTCCATGACCGCACCGTCGAGACCGAGCTCTCCCGCATCGTAGCGAGCGCTGAGTTCCATGCTGAGGCTGGATTTTTCATTCAAGAAGGCGGTCTTCACTGGGCTCGACATCGCACTGGGTGTGCAGGAGAGGAGGGCGAGGGATGCGCCAAGGGAAAGGAGTATGTTTTTTTTCGATGAGATATTCATGAGTTAATAGCTGTGCTTATTACTTTCTAGCACGCTCATAGGTCTTTCGCAATAGAGAATCTTCATTGTTGCCAAAAGTTCACAGATAGCGAGTTTTGTGTGACTTTTTGCTCACATTTCTAGGGGAATGTCAGAAAAAGTAAGCCAATTTCTCTTTACAGCTAGAAACCTTTGTGCTAAGTTGCGACTCAGACATGAACAATAAAGCACCTGTTTCCAGTCTGATTCGACTCCTTGTCTGCCTTCAGATGCTCCTTATTCTCAGCCTAGCTTCACACGCAGCCGCTGAGACTTCTCCTCCGGCACAGCTTGGTGCTGGTATATCTACCACCGAGGCACAGCTTCCTACCGACACTTTTTCTTCAGAGCCTAGCTCCGAGGGTGTCGCATGGACAAATGCCCAAACCCAGCAGGGTGATAAATATAGTAAACTCCCATACCCTCTCCCTCTTTATGCCGAAGGTGAGAAAGAGCTCGGTCTCTGGGAGAAGCTCTGTTACCGTGTCGGCCAAGACCCCTTTAATCTGGCGGCCAGTCTCGTCTTCCTCGGGGCTATTATCCATACCTTCCTTGCTCCTCTTTTCCTGAAACTCGCTCACAGTCTTGAGCATCGTGAAGAGGCACGCCAAAAGGCACAGGGTATAGAGGGCGGTGATACTCACACGCTGGGAGCGCGTGTATGCCATGTGCTCAGCGAGATTGAGCTGGTATTTGCTATCTGGGTCGTGCCCTTCGCCTTTGTCTGCGCTTCTTACTATTCATGGGGTGACTTCAGCAACTATGTGGGGCTGGATACGAACTTTACCGAGCCGCTTTTTGTCGCCGTGATCATGATCGTGGCCGCTTCTCGTCCTATCTACCGCATCGCGGAGAGTTCCTTGCAGCATGTAGCGAATCTCGGGAAGCAAACGCCTCTCGCATGGTGGCTCAGTGTGCTGACTATAGCTCCCTTCCTCGGATCTTTCATCACAGAGCCTGCGGCGATGACGCTGGCGGCTATTATCCTCAGTAAGAAGATCTACTCACTGAAGCCTAGCTTGAGTTTTAGCTACGCGACACTGGGGCTACTCTTTGTGAATGTCTCTGTTGGCGGTACGCTCACGCACTTCGCGGCGCCTCCTATCGTGATGGTGGCAGGGAAGTGGGAGTGGTCACTGCAGCACATGATGTTTAACTTCGGATGGAAGGCTATGCTGGGTATTCTCCTCGCGAATGCACTCTACTACTGGATGTTCCGCAGTGAGTTCAAGCAGCTTGCAGAAAAGAGTGCCGCGCAGCTCGCAGAGAATCCTGAGGAGGAGAAAGAGGCTCCAGCACCCATCCCTATCTGGGTCTATGCCGCGTCTGTGGCGATGCTCGTCTTCACTGTCTACTACGCGCACTATCCTTCTATCTTCCTAGTGGGCTTTGCTGTCTTTGTGATTTTCCATCGCTTGACACGTCGTCACCAAGAGGCCTTGACTGTTCGTATCCCACTCCTCGTGGGTGTCTTCCTCGCGGGCCTACTCATCCTCGGTGGGGCTCAGGGCTGGTGGATGCAGCCAGTGCTACAGGCTCTCTCTGAGCTGGGTGAGGCGCCTACGATGGCTCTCGCCAGTGTGCTGACTGCCTTTAATGATAATGCAGCGGTGACCTTCCTCGCGAGCACAGTGCCGAATCTGCAGGATAACATGAAGTATGCTATCGTGGCTGGTGCTGTCACGGGTGGCGGCTTGACCGTCATTGCGAATGCGCCTAACCTCGCGGGTCAATCCATCCTCAGCAAGCATTTTACAGGTATCAATGCGCTGCAGCTTGCTCGCTGGGCTCTGCTGCCGACGGTGATCATGTTCCTCATGTTTTTCTTCCTTTAATTTTTTCTCTTATCTTTAATTCTTTTACCCTTTATCTTTTTATATTATGTTTACTGGACTTGTAGAATGTACAGGCAAGTTACTCCGCCTCCAAGCGGTGGAGAGCGGTGCGCGCTATTTCATTGAAATCCCCTTCGCTTCAGAACTCGCACTCGGTGATTCCGTCGCGGTGAATGGCTGCTGCCTCACTGTGGATCGCATCGAGGGGAATGAAGTAGAGTTCGACCTCCTTACCCAGACCATGCGCGTGACTGCCCTCGGTTCACTCAAGGAAGGGCAGATCTGCAATCTCGAACGCGCCATGGGTGGCAACGGTCGCTTCGGTGGTCACTTCGTCATGGGGCATGTCGACAGCATCGCTGAGGTATCAGGCATCACGCCAGTCGGTCAGGATCATATGGTGCGCGTGCGCATCCCTGCGGAGTATCAGCGATACATCATCGACAAGGGTAGCATCACCATAGACGGTATCTCACTGACCATCGCTCAGATCATAGATGAGACGGAGCTGGAGTTCTGGATCACGCCTCATACATGGGAGCGCACGAACCTGCACCAGAGTGGCGTAGGTACGAAGGTGAATATCGAGGTGGATATGATTGCGAAGTACGTGGAGAAGCTCTTTCAAGCGAAGAATTCTCAGTAAGCGACCCTGACTTTTTATATTTTTAACGCGCGGTGGAAACCACATGGTTTTCACCGCGCGTTGCTTATCCCTCGCTGGACACAGCAGCCCTCTGCTGGTAGAGTCGCCTGCATGGGATTTTCTACAATAGCATCATCAGTACAACTAGCAGGTAATGCCGTGAGTCAGTACCAGAGTTATGAGGCACAAAAAGACAGCAGTAAGCAGCTCGCCTCCCTCGCCGATATACAAGAACAAGAAGGCAAGCAGCGTTCTCAGGCGATGATAGATATAGCTCTGGGGAATGCCTCGCGTGCTTCGCGCAATGCGCAGAGCGAGCTCGCCAGCGCCCAGCTCGATGCGGCGCGATCGAACCTCGTCTCCAGTGGTAGTGTGGTCGAACGCGAGCGTGACCTAGCTAGCAGACTCCAAGATTCTATCAACAACCAGACCACTGCCGAGTTGAATCAGGCTAATCAGGTGCGCAACCAGAGCCAGCTAGACGCTCATAGCACCCGCGTTCAAGCCGCACAGGCACGAGCTGACGCGCAGTCCACCTTGTTCAAGGGAATAGGCAGTGGGCTTTCTGGAGTGAGTAATTTATTATGAACACTTTGACGATAATATGAGGTCGTCTGCTGAGGGCTGGCATCTTGATAGCAAGCTAAGACCAGCCTAGTTTAATCCCCCGCCCCCTGAGTAGTGGTACAGGGCGGGGGATTTTAACTTTAAAAATATATAATCATTATGATTGTTATAAAGTATTTAAATAACTTAAAATAAAGCAACAAAATGTTTAAACGTGGCATGGAGGGAGCTTTTAGCTTGCATTGACATTATGTATATGCTAGGCTAAGCCTCGTATGAATTTGTTTAAAGTCATGACAGCAGTATTCGCCATGACAGGAACAGTGGTACTCGGGCAAGGAAGAACGACGCCCTACGAGCCACATCCTGACTGGGAGAGTCCCGAAAATCTACATCTTAACCGCGAGACATCTCGTGCCTTCTTCGTCCCTTACGCTACCACAGAACAAGCTCTGAAAGGCCACCGTAAGGATTCCTCCCTCGTCCGCTCCCTGAATGGGAACTGGAAGTTTAACTGGGTGCCAAAACCATCTGACCGTCCTATCGACTTCTACAAGCCTGACTATGACGTGAGCTCATGGAAGGAAATCGACGTGCCTTCCAACTGGGAAATGCGCGGCTACGGTATCCCCATGTACATGAACCAGCCTTACCCCTTCGTGCGTAACTGGCCATTCGTCATGACCCCTCCTCGTAATGATTCTGAAAAGAATCTTACCATCCCGAAGACAGAGCCTAACGCTGTCGGTTCCTACCGCCGTGACGTCGAGCTTCCTGCTGACTGGGATGGGAAGGAAGTCTTCATCCAGTTCGACGGTGTGGACTCCTTCTTCTACCTCTTTGTCAATGGTGAGAAGGTAGGCTTCTCGAAGGACAGCCGCACCGCCGCTGCCTTCAACATCACAAAGTTCCTCAAGCCTGGCAAGAACGTCATCGCCGCAGAAGTCTACCGCTTCAGCGACGGTTCCTACCTCGAATGTCAGGATATGTGGCGTCTCTCCGGTATCTTCCGTGACGTCTTCATGTACGCTACACCGAAGGTACAGGTACGCGACTTCTTCGTCCATACGAACTTCCCTCAGATCGCGGACGGAATGAGCGACTACAGCGAAAGCACTCTGAAAGTAGATGTTGATGTACGCAATCTTGGGCAGAAAAACGCGAAGTTCAGCCTCAGTGCCGAACTCCTCGATGCCGATAACAAGAAGGTACTCGACCTCCAGCCAGCTAAGGGTGAACTCGAAGCAGGCAAGCAGAGCACACAAGCCCTGACCGGCACCATCGAAAACCCCCTCCTCTGGAGCGCAGAAAAGCCCAATCTCTATCGCCTTCTCATCTCCCTGAAGGACGAGCAAGGTAATGTCACTGAAATCATCTCGAAAAAGGTCGGTTTCCGCGACGTGAAGCTTGTCAACGGACGCTTCCTCGTCAACGGCGTAGCCGTCAAGCTTAAGGGTGTGAACCGCCACGAAAGCCAGCACGCGAACGGCCACACCGTCAGCGAAGAAGAAGCACGCAAGGAAATCCTCCTCATGAAGCGTGGTAACATTAACCACGTGCGCAACGCCCACTACCCGCAGCCATCCTACTTCTACGATCTCTGCGACGAGTACGGCATCTACGTCTGTGACGAAGCAAACATCGAGTCCCACGGCTACTACTACGGCGAAGACTCCCTGTCCCATCCTAAGGAATGGGCACCACAGACCCTCTGGCGTAACCAGAACATGGTCGAGCAGTCAAAGAACCACCCCTCTGTCGTTATCTGGTCTTATGGTAACGAAGCAGGTCCTGGTGTGAACTTCAAGTACGTGCAGGACTGGATCAAGCAGCGCGACCCATCCCGCCTCACTCAGTACGAGCGCAACAACGCTCTTGCTGATCTGAGCTCAAACCAGTACCCCAGCATCGACTGGGCGAACAGCACCGCGAAGCAGAAGCTCGAGAAGCCTTGGTACGTCTCCGAGTATGCTCACATCCTCTGTAACTCCATGGGTAACCTGGACGATTACTGGAAGGCATTCGACTCCAGCGACTCCATCATCGGTGGTGGCATCTGGGAATGGATTCACCAGAGCTATGATCAGGAAATCACCCTCCCAGACGGCACAAAGATCGTCCGTCAGAGCTACGGTGGTGACCACATGGAAACTCCGAATGACGGCATCTTCTCCATCAAGGGCGTGATCTACTCCGACCGCACCCCATCCCCCGTCTACGCAGAAGTGCGCAAGGCACAGCAGAACGTCGACTTCAAGATCGACGGCATCAGCGAAGATGGTAAGAACCTGACACTCTCCCTGCGCAATAAGTTTAACTTCACCTCACTCGGTGAGTTCGACATCACATGGAGCATCGCAGCAGAAGGCAGCGACATCGTCGAGTCCGGTGCCATCACCGCCGACATCGCCCCCCACACGACAGACGTCGTCACCATCCCCCTACAGGGCACATACAAGCCAGACCGCGAGTACTTCCTCACCGTCTCTGTGAAGCTGAAAGAAGACACCAGCTGGGCAGAGAATGGCTACGTCGTCGCCACCGAGCAACTCCAGCTCCCCTCTGACATCACAAAGTACGATGCCACCACACGCCGCGTGGAGCTCGCCTCCTCTGAGTACAAGGTGAACATGGATGACCCGAAGCTCATCATCGTCACCGTAGGCGATAAGACAGTCAGCATGTCGAAGAGCGATGGTGCTCTCACCTCTTACAGCATCGCTGGTAAGGACGGACAAATGGTGAAGAAAAACTCCCGAGCTGTCACGCTGAACGCCTACCGCGCACCTCTTGCGAACGACACATGGCTCGTCCATCAGAACAGCCAGTTCTTCGGCGCAGGTCTGCGTAACTTGAAGAGCGAAACCGTAGGAGAACCACGCGTCACCCTCCTTGACAACAAGGCCGTACGCATCTCCTTCGACATCCGCACACAAGGCGAGCGTATGGAATCCCTGCAAGGCCTCTTCAGCGGTAAGGGTAAAGTAGTCGACCAAGGCCCTATGCCTAAGGACGGCTTCCACTTCAACAGCCAGCTCATCTACACCCTCTTCCCCGATGGTACACTCAATGTGCAGGCGAATATCACACCAAGCCACAGCAACTACATCCTGCCTAAGCTCGGTTACATCCTGCCTCTTGATCCTAAGCTCGACCAAGTCACTTGGTACGGTCGTGGGCCTGGTGAAAACTACCCCGACCGTAAGACAGGTACACCTATCGGCATCTACAATCAGACAGTCGAAGGCATGGTAGAAAACTATCCTAAGCCTATGGAAATGGGTAACCGTAATGATACCCGCTGGGTAGCACTCACGGACAAGAAGGGTGACGGCTTCGTCTTCGCTGCTGGCGAAGGAGAAACCTTTAACTTCTCTGCACTCCCATTCACCCCACAGGCCATCACGGAAGCTGCCCACCCACACGAACTCGTGAAGGCAGACGCGACCGTCCTCAGCATCGACACCCTGACGCTTGGCCTCGGTGGTGCATCCTGCGGACCTCGTCCTATCGACCGCGACATCCCGCTCTCGAAGCCCGTTAGCTTCAGCTTCTCCATCCGCCCAGTGGCAGCAGGTGACAGCCTCGCAGATGAGGCACGACCTACCTACGCCATCGTCAGCCCCGTCTCGCTCGAGCGTGACCGCTCCGGCTACGTCATCGCGAAGACAAACACCGACGGTGCAGCCATCACGCTTACTATGCCAGACGGTAAGAAAGTAGCCTACACAGCTCCCTTCCTCTACCGCGAAGCAGGTACCATCACAGCCAGCGCTAGCAAGGACAGCTTCATCCCCTCCGATGACAGCAAGCTCGTGCTCCCACTCTGGCAGCCAGGTAACCTCATGCGTATCCACTCTTACAGCAGCCATGCTGGCGGATCAGAAGCCGTGAACAACCTCATCGATGGAAACAAGGGCACCATCTGGCACTCGAACTACTCGGGCGCAGTTACGCCATTCCCCCATGAAGTCATCGTCGACCTCGGAGTAGAATCCGAACTCGAAGGCGTCGCTCTGACCCCACGTCAGGGACAGACAGACTCACGTCCGAAGACTGTAGACATCTACGTCTCCGAGACAGCTGATACATGGACAGAGCAGCCACAGGCTACCGTCTCCATCGGAACAGCCGACACAGACGTCATCGCTAACTTTGCTAAGCCCCTCACAGGACGCTTCGTGAAGATGGTCGCGACAGCCCCACTCAAGGATGGCGTGAAATACACCTCCATGGCAGAACTCAAGCCACTCGTGACACGCGTCGTCGGGCAGTACCCAGCGCGCGCCTTCATGAACCTGAGCTATGTCGGTTCTGAGCTCCCTGGTAGCGGTGAAGCACGCTTCCTGCTGGACGGGAATGCTGCCACCTACTGGCACACCATGAAGGGTGTGACCCTTGCTAGCTACCCACACGAGCTGCAGTTCGCACTCGGTGATAGCTACGAGCTCAAGGGCGTCACCATTAAGTCTGCACCAGTCGCAGAAGCACGTGTGAAGGACTACGAAGTCTACGTCAGTGCTGATGGCAAGAACTGGGGCAAGCCAGTCGCTAAGGGCGAACTCGCGAACAACGAGAGCGAGCAATCCATCCTCTTCAGCGCACCAGTGAAGGCTAGCTTCATCCGCCTGATTGTCCTGAACGGACACAGCGGTGGCGACTCTGCAGCGATCTCCGAATTCGGAGTCATCGAAGCGAAGTAAGCTAGTACGATTATATATCCATTCAGCGAGGTCATCCCATTACGGGGTGACCTCGCTTTTTTGCGAACATGACGAAGCATCGTGCTAGGCACAAAAAGAACCTCAGGTTGTGGCCTGAGGTTCTGTCTTGGTAAAGTGTAATAGGGGGGCGCGATGGAGATGATGCTATGCTGGCTTCTCGCCGAAGAGCTCGATGATCATCTGGTCACATGAGGACTCCAGTAGCTGCACAACCGCGTCGAAGCCACTATCTCCCCCATAGTAAGGATCAGGTACTTCGCTGTATCGCTCGCGGTATGATCCGGTGAACCAGTGGCTCATGGGGATGACCTTCGCTCGATCTTCCTCACATCTTGCCAGAGCCAAGATGTCTTCCCTGTTACTCTCATCCTGCGGGATGATGAGGTCGAAGTCTTGGAAGTCGCGTGCTGAAAACTGTCGTGCGCGATGCCCATCATAGGCGTAGTGCGCGCGCTCTAGTGCATGGAGCATGCGCTGGTTTGGCCTGCTGCCTACATGGTAAGCGGCAGTGCCACTGGAGTCGATGTGGCATTGTACCTGTCCTGCGGCCTTGAGTTTCTGGCGCAGGATGATTTCAGCGGAAGGTGAGCGGCAGATGTTGCCGAGGCAGACGAAGAGGATTTTCTGTGGGCTTGACATGGTTTTTCTGTGATCATAGCATAGAGGCGAACCCATGACCAGCATGCATTTTTAGAATGAAAAAACTGCTCAGAATGGCGCTGGGCTCACTTTTTTTCTTGAAAATGTCAGATTATTGTGCTAAATCTTTAGTTGTCTATGAAAACCCTTCTTTCAACACTTGGTATTTTGGCCGCAATCGCTGGCACAGCTTCCGCAGCTCCCTATGTTCTTCCTTCCACTCAGGTAGGTAATCTCAATAGCCAGGACTGGCAACCAGTCTACTCTATTGAAGGTATCGCCGCTCTGGCAGCCGAAGACGGCGGTGCAGACATGTGGGGTCCTCGTTTCTCACTCGGTCTCTACAGCGCGAGTGAAGGTGACTTCATCCATGAGTTCAACGTAAGCGTCGGTGCACTCTTCGGTGATTCCACAGTAACTAACATCGATATGATGTCCGCTACAATGGACTCCCAGCTTATCCCTGTTACATTGGGCTATGATCTCTACATCAACATCGTTGGTGATCTCTATCTTGATCTTGGCGCGAATGCTGGTTACTCCTTCGGTAACTACAGCATCGACAGCTGGAATGTAGATGAATCCGACAGCGGTGCTACATTCTCCGTAGGTGCAGGTCTCCTCTTCAAGCCTAGCGAAGATATCTACATTAAGGCTGGTTACGAATATGGTCGTACCTACTACGATCGCCAGAAGATGGGCATCATCAGCCAGCACATGATCACGCTGAGCATTGGTTGCCAGTTCTAATCGAACTAATCAATCCTTATAATTTCACAGATAATGGGCTACACTGATGTGTAGCCCATTTTTCGTGCTTCACGACAGAGCCTTATGGGAAGTTCTCGTAATTCGCAGCGCGAAAAAGACCGAGTGAGGCGCGCTGTTTACTTCATTTTTTATATCCACTTTTGTGGAAAACGAATTGCGAGAACTTCCCTTATGCGCCATAAGCCTATCCTGACATATGTGCCTGTAGCCTATGCTTCGTTTTCAAGGCGTATAACATACTGTATGCCTCATTTAAGAGTCTCATCTGGATGCCCCCTCGCAGCTCGGTATTAATCGCTCGTTCTAGGGTATAAAGAAAGCCCGCATCAGTGATGCGGGCTTCGCTTATAGAAAGATAATGTAGCGTTCGCTCTTAGCTTGCTGGTGTAGGAGCTGGAGCTGGTGTAGGCTCAGCTGGAGTCAGAGGAACGAGTGGGCTCGTTTCTGTAGCAGGTGCGACGGGAGTAGCAGGTGTGCTAGCTTCCAGAGCTTCTACGGTGCGGATGAGTTCCTCCTGAGCTGCAGCTTTCTTCTGCTCTTCGGTCAGTTCCACTGTGACTGCACTCAGCGTGGACTTCTCGCTTTGGAAGCGGGCGTTGATGAGTACGGAAAGTGTGAAGCAGAGTACACCGAAGAGTACACCGAAGAATACGGTGCCTTTTTTCAGGACATTGGATGTCTGAGCGCCGAAGGCCTGATCTGTCATCTGAGAACCGAAGGAGGCACCGAGACCTTCTTGCTTCGGACGCTGCATGAGCACGACGAGTAGTAGCAGCACGCTGACGATGAGTAGCAGCGCAAAACTGAGATAAATGAAGAAGTTGAGCATATTGTTATTGTGTTGTAGAATGTGAGTGTGTGGCTCGACTAGCCTATGATTTCGTTAAACTCGTTGCAGACGATGCGTTTCGCTTCGATGGGCTTATCAGACATGGCGAAGCTCATGATGACGACGCGTTCGCCAGCTGTGATGAGATGCGCAGCACCACCATTGATGATGATTTGATTCGTACCGGGAGGGCCTGTGAGCACGTAGGTTTCGAGACGATTACCTGAGGTGATCGAGGCGACAAGTACCTTTTCATTAGGCCAGATACCTGCGGCTTCCATCATATCCTGAGGGATTTCTATACTACCTTCGTAGGCGGTGTCACCACGAGTTACCATGGCGCGGTGGATCTTTGATTTAAGCTGGGAAACAAACATAGACATGAAGCTTCAAGTCGAGCGGCAAATATGAAACTACGAAATGGGCAAAAGGTCAAGCAAAATCATCACTTTATGCGCGTACTTCTCTCGCGCGCGAAGATTTTTTTCATTTTCGACGAGAAAAAGTAAAAAATACGCAGAGTAGACCGAGTGAGGCACGCTGCATGGCGACTTTTCTTATTCACCCTTGATTAAAACGAGTTGTGAGAACCTGCCTTAGGATGTAAATACCTGCGAATTCCCGACATTTTGCCCTGATTGGTATCGTTTAAGTAAGATTATGACAAAATATAATCTAATTTTTATTTTTTAAAATAAAAACTGATGTATAAATTTTCAAATTGACGCAAATTACCTATTTTTAATAAATAACTATTTATCGATGTGAAAAGTAGGAATTACATCATAATACAATAGAATAATTCTATAATTGGAGGTCTTTATTTCTCGGTTGACATTAATTGTTATTGCGAATATATTTTCTCGAGTGGATTACGCATACGTGTTGCTTATCTAGCAATTAAATGTAGCGCCTACCTATGGCACCCACACTAAAATAATAATTATTTATCCAATATTACCGATATACTATGAAAACACGAAGAATAGTTACAGCGATACTCTCTCTTCTGTTCGCTCAGTCTCATCTGAGGGCAGAAGAGATACCAAACCCGGACGAGCAGGCTCCTCCGACTGCCCCCGAAAGAATCATTGTAGAGGTTCAAGGAGCTGACGGCCTTGTAAGCAATTATGTTCCCGAGATCATCGAGGATGTTCGTGAAAACGAGAAACTCATCGGCATTAATGTCGCAGATGATGTCACCATCAACGGTCAAACCATGAGCGGAATCATCGCGCTTACCGCTCAACAGGGGATAAGTTTCACCTCCATGACGGGTGTCATCCTCGAAGAGAATTTAAGCCCCGATACTCCCGTTTTCCTCTTGCAGGCTGATAATCTGAAAGTCGATATGGTAACCACGGCCGGAGTATCCGGAGCACCCCAAGTGGAGACGGCAGGTGACATCATAGGCTTCCAGTACTTAGGCAGTAAGCATCATCTAGGACGAGACTTAAATTCAACTGTGAGGGTCCTATCGCAGGCTCACCACAAAGTCGGCTCTCGTATCGTGGGTGCAGAAATAGCTAATGCACGCATTGATGAGATCGTCTTAAGTAACATGTTTGTTAACGCGAGTCACGATACTTCCCTGACGAGTGCATCCACCTTGCCCGCTGTTCGCACAGAAATAGAGACGACGGCTGCGCGCTTGGCTGCTTTCCGAGAAGAGGCGCAGGGACAGCGTAGTGCCGACGATATCGTGGGTCTGCGCATAGGTAGTGGTAGAAGTGTCACAAATAATGAAGTGAATGTTATCGCACACAGTCGCGATACAGGCACGGTGGTAGGCTTCGACATCACAGGCGCATTCTCCACCTCGGCTGATAATTACCTCACAGACGTGAATATCATTAATACCGGTGGTGTCAGCACAGGGGTTAGGATCTCGAACGCGAATGTGAACACCTACTCGGGTGCAGCACAAATCACAGCGCTGAACTCGACAGGCTTCATCGTCAGTAATTCAAATATCACGGAACTCAGTGCTCGCGTTGAGATTCGTGATGACACGAAGAATGCGAGAGGGATAGTCTTAACCCCGAAGACAGATGGCACGCGAAATGTCGAATCATTAAAAAGCACGATTAAGATTTTCAATGACTATGAACTGATTGATAATGATTCTGCTCTCGTTGTGGGCTACATAGATGACTTCGGAAGCTTCACGCAGAGTGACTCCGTGTTCACAGGCTTATACTCGGGTACAGGCATGGATCTCACAGCTGATTTCACCGATTCTACAGTTCAGAGCAGCGGGTTCATCGATGCGAAAGTGACTGTTGTGACAGATTCTGCATTCATCACGAGTGATACTGCACCGAATAACCCTGTACTGGGCACATATATTGTCGATGGTACTGAATTAGAGTTAACTCATAGACCCGACGGAAATATCGTGAAGTCGAATGTCGCGATCAAGGTGGAATCCGTACTGCCTGATGGCTTCAGTGGAGAGAGCACTGCCGAGCTGAACTTCGGCACGAATGCGGAAATATCAGCCGATATTAAAGAGCCAGGTCGCCCCGAGGTCATCGCTGCCTACGGTGATGTTCTTAACTATGATAGTGATAACATCGTGCTCAATAGCACTAAGTCTGTGGGATCTGCTTCCAATGAGACGAATCTGCGTGGCGACATCAGCTACTCAGGCGATGACATTGCGAATGCAGAGCTGCAGTACCGAACAGGTAACTTTAATGTCTCTTCCGATTACTGGCATGCAGGTACGGTCGCTTTCGGTGATGCCGCAGATCAGACCGTATCACAGGTGAACCTCCTCGATTCGACCTCGCTGGCGAGTACCTCACGCCTGCTCTTCCATGTGAACAGTGTCGATGAGCACTCACTGCTCAATGTAGCGGATGGAAAGAAAGTGACCATCTCTGAAGTCTCGAATATAGACATCACGCTCTCGACAGACTTCCTTGCCACTGCACCAGATGCGACCGTGACTCTCATCGATGGAGAGATACTCGACGCAGCAGGTGGTGAAATAAGCTTCACGCTGAACTTTGTCGATGAGGATGGTATTATCAGTACCACAGCTCCAGAAGACTACTACATCATTTATCATGGTGTGGACTACCTCTACACTCCTGGTCTCACCATCACGCTAACAGGTGCTTCAACGGATCTGGTGATAGGAGGCTTTGGGGGTTCGGATACACCTGACATAGAGGGTGTACCAGAGCCTAGCTCAGCCGTACTGAGCGTGCTCGCTCTAGCAGCATTTACCCTGCGCCGCAGACGCCCTAGCGTCATTGTTAAGAACTAAGCAAGCGGCGCATCTCTCCCAGTCTGGTGCATCGGCGTAGCTGGTGCTCCAGTTCTGGAGAGGCGAGGTTCGGGTAGATGTAGTTGAGGTACTTCTTCATGCGGTTACAGTGACCGCGCTCATTGTAGTTGAAAAGGATGCTCCCTGTCTCCTCGATGAGGAGTCCATAGTATTCCCGCATATCGCTCTCGGTCGCGGGCTCTGCACCACGTAATTCGCGGAAGATGTAGGGGTTCTTCACTGCACCTCGACCTATCATGAGGCCGGAGACCCCTGTCTCATCTTTCCATGCTTGTGCGTCTTCTACGCTGAGTATATCGCCATTGCCGATGACCGGGCAGGGCTTCTCCCACTGCGCGACGGCTGCGACGGCTTGGGTGACGTAGCTGCGCTGCGCTTCTCCACGATAGAGTTGTTCGCGCGTGCGCGCATGGATGAGTATCTCATCGGGCTGCGCGAGGCGTAGCTCCTCCAGTATGGCTGGGAACTCTGCGTCGGCATCGCTCCAGCCGAGGCGGCATTTGATACTAAACTGCCCAGTAGGCGCGGCTTCGCGCATGGCGCTTCCGATGCGTCTGAAGAGATCTAGCTCGCGCAGGAGTCCTGCTCCTGCGTGGTTACGATTCACGAGGGCTGAGGGGCAGCCAGCGTTCAGGTTAATGCCCGCGATGGGGTATTGCTGTAGCATCTTCATGTCTCGCACGATGGCGGCAGGGTCGTTCCCCGCTATCTGTGCCCAGATGGGGACACCAGTTTCGTTTTCCGTGAGGCAGCGCATGTTCTGCTCGACGAAGGCGCATGTCGTCGGCGTGCTGCGGAAGTAAGCGGTAATAAAGTAGTCTGGCAGCGAGCCGAGCTGGGCGAGCACACGCATGAAGGCGAGATCGGTCACGTCTTGCATGGGTGCGAGCGAGATTCTTTCACTTTTGTGGCTACTTTGTGCGTTGTCCATGATTTTTCGGTCGCTTTTGTCGAGGTTTTCTCGGGAAGATATGGTAAACCGCAGCTTAGGTGCGGAAAAAAGCCCGTACTTGCGCACGGGCTTTTTGAAGTATGTGTTGTAGCGGGATCTTACGCTCCGAGCTGGAAGCGGAAGAAGCCTTCTACCTTGACGTCACCGCCAATTTCCTTGCTGATCGCTGCAACGAGCTTTTCAACAGAGGTGCTTGGATCCTTGACGAAGTCCTGATTGAGCAGGCAGCTCTGCTTGTAGAGAGCGTTGAGCTTACCAGGGAGGATCTTGTCGAGGAGGGCTTCAGGCTTGCCTTCAGCGATGAGCTGTGCCTTAGCGATTTCCTGCTCTTCTGCAACGAATGCTGCGTCGAGGGAGGAGGAGTCGACGCTCTTAGGAGCGCAGGCGGCGATGTGAAGGGTGAGGTCCTTGCTGAGGGTCTGGAATGCGTCTGCGGAGACGGTTTCAGCCTTGTCAGCACCGAGGAGGAGGAGAACGCCTACCTTACCACCCATATGGATGTAGGAAGCGATGGAGCCAGCGCCTGCGAGCGTGTAACGACCGTACTTGCTGAGCTTCATGTTTTCACCGATGACAGCGCACTGCTCAGCGATGTAGGATTCTACTGTGGTGCCGTTGATCGCAGCGGACTGTGCTTCTTCGAGAGTAGCAGCGGAGGAAGCCTTGAGAGCTTCACCTACTTCAGCCACGAGTGTGCGGAACTTGTCGCCCTTGGAGCAGAAGTCAGTTTCGCAGTTGATTTCGAAGATGAGACCGTCTGTGTCGTCGACGAGTGTGGAGATGATACCTTCCTTAGCTTCGCGGCCAGACTTGGCTGCTGCCTTAGCGATACCCTTCTCGCGGAGGAACTTAACTGCTTCTTCCATGCTTCCGTCGCATTCGATGAGTGCTTTCTTGCAGTCCATCATGCCAGCGTCGGTCTTCATGCGAAGCTCCTTGACCATTTGTGCCGTAATTTCAGCCATGGTATTATTCTCTATATTAAAAGTGTGGGTTGATGCGAATTATGGCTTTGCCTTGTTGATGGCGTCGACCATTTCGGAGAGGATGAGGCGGATGGAACGCACAGCGTCGTCATTGCCTGGGATGGGGAACTCTACGGAGTCTGGGTTTGCAGTCGTGTCGGTGAGGACGATGACTGGTACGCCGAGGATGTGAGCTTCGCGGATGGCGATGTCTTCGTGGTCAGCACCGATGGCGACCATGACGTCTGGTGTGCCACCCATGTTGCGGATACCCTGAAGGTTGCGCTTGAGTTTGTCACACTCACGTGCGAGGGCTGCGAGTTCCTTCTTGGACATGGACTTGAACTCAGGCTGCTTTTCGATGTTTTCGAGCCAGTCGAGGCGAGCGATGCTCTTCTTGATGGTGCTCATGTTTGTGAGCATACCACCGAGCCAGCGGTGGTTCACGTAGAACTGTCCTGTAGCTTCTGCTGCGTCCTTGACAGCTTCTTGAGCCTGACGCTTGCAGCCGACGAAGAGGATCTTCTTGTTCTTTGCAGCGAGATCGGAAAGGAATGCTGTGGCCTTGTTCAGGCACTTTTCAGTTTCCTCGAGGTTGATGATGTGGATGCCATTCTTCTGTGTGAGAATGTACTTCTTCATGTTTGGGTGCCACTTGCGGGTCTGGTGACCGAAGTGTACGCCTGCTTCCACCATCTTAGTAATGAGTTCGTTGATCATTGTATTTTATATGTTTATCCTCCTTGTGTCAGGTAGGATGGTTCTGTGAAAGGAGCTGCCTTTTAGCCCGCAGCCCTTCCTTGTTGATGAAAGGCAGCTTTAGCGGGTGCGAGATTGTAGTGAATTCTACGATACATGTCAATGCAAATTTATTTACATTCACCGCTTTTATGCGCCTTAGAGACGTGTCGTATTATTGCTCATCCTCGCGCTGGATCTCATCGATGATGACTTTTTGTGTCTTGAAGTACTTCGTCGCTCTTATCAGCGATTCGTAGAGGGCTATGAGTGTGTCTTGGTCATCCACGTAGTACTCGATGCTGTGGCTGAGTGTTTCTTGGGGGAACTGCTTGCCGACGCGAGGTAGTTTGTTGCCGATTTTAAGGGCTTGCTCACCAGGTGTCTTGATGAGCGGACAGTAGATTCTAATACTGTGGTTTCCAGTCGTGTCGATGGCGAGTTCGCTGATGGGGATCTTTCCGTCGAGCATGTAGTTGTGCAGGGTCACGGAGACGATCTGGTCGATGCGCAGGTAGATCATACCTTTCTCTGGGTCGGAGTAGCTCGCTTCCCAGTAAGGAGGAGCTGCTATCGAGTTCCCCGCAGGCTGAGCGTGGAGACCGGAGAGGAGTGAGGTGAGTGTGAGGGGGAGAAAAAGTAATGTTTTCATGGTGCAGATTTATAGATTGGTGGTGAGATTCTTCTTCAGTATCATGGATTCATTGAGTTTGTCGTATATTTCCCAGAGTTTAGATTTATCGGGGATGTAATACTCAACGACTCCGCGTGTAGACTCGCCCGGATAGTGTCTGGAGATGTAGATACTGCTGCAGTTATCCTTCGCATTTTTGATGAACTCTCTGATGTAATCGCGCGTGCTTTTGTCGCTGGACTTCACCTTGTCATCGCGAATCGTGTACAGACTAACGATGTGACCATCGCTGGTGCGTACGAGCATTTCAGTGATAGGAATTCTTCCATTGAGAAGGTAGGTATGAAGACTGAGGGATGTGATGAGGTCGATGCGTAGATTCAGCGCTGCGCTGCGATCTAAGGCGGGCGGAATGGTCCAATAAAGAGGCGACGAGTTCTGAGCGACCGCTGTCTGGGCTTGCGATGGTAAGACGGAAGCGAAGTTAGCGAAAAGGAACGCGAGAATGAGGAGGCGTGCTTTCATATGAAATAGGAATTAATAGTTCAGTGGTGCAAAAATAAATATATCAATTGTTATGTAAATGGTCAAGAAAGTACATTTATTCGCGTAGATTTCTTGCTTTATTCTAATTTTACTCTAAGAGTATAACTGCGTATTTTAGATATATTACAATAAAAATAAGAAAAATTAGCCTTGACTAATTTATGTGTCATGTTAGCCTATGCTTACAAGATTTAGTTCAAACTAACTAACTTTAGAATATCGCATTCTTATCACTTTTATGAAACCACATACATTAGCAATAACAGGCTTACTCTCACTTGCTGGAGTTAGCTTCGCCGCTGAAACATCAGCACCAGTAACCAAGGCTCTCACAGCTTATACTGACACCTTCGTCGTGCCTACATACAAGGCCATGGCAGCAGGCGGCGTAGAGCTCATCGCAGCCACAGAAGCTCTTCAGGCTTCTCCTACAGACGCAAATGTCGCTAAGGCTATCGAAGCCTACAAGATGGCACGTACCCCATGGGAACAGAGCGAATCCTTCCTCTTCGGCCCTGCTGAGTACGCAAACCTCGACCCTTCACTTGACTCCTGGCCGCTCGATCAGGTGCAGCTTGATGCCATTCTCGCTGTCATCGCTGAAGGTAAGATCGAAGTAGACGCTGGTTACGTGCGTGACTACCTCGGTGCAGCGCTCCGTGGCTACCACGCAGCAGAATACCTCCTATTCCGCGACGGTCAGGCTCGTAAGGCAAAGGACATGACCAAGGCTGAGCTCATCTACCTCGCTGCCGTCTCTCGCGTGATCGCAGAAGACGCTATCCAGCTCGAAGCTCTCTGGGCAGGCGCAGAAAGCCTCTCCGCTGACAAGGCTGCTGTACTCGCCGCTGCTGAAATCGAAAAGGACGGCGCATACGCAGCTGAGCTCAAGGGCGCAGGCACACAGGGTAGCCGCTACGACTCCCAAGCAGATGCTATCGAAGAGATCTTCACAGGCTGCTCAGACATCGTGACCGAACTCGCAGGACCTAAGTTCGGCGAACCATTCGAAGCACAGGACGCAAAGCTGTTCGAATCCTGGTACAGCCACACCTCCCTTATCGATACTCGCGACAACGTGATCAGTGTTCAGAAGGCATACGACTGCCTCAGCCCACTCGTTGCTGCTAAAGATCCTGCCGTAGACAAGGCTATCAAGGCTTCCTTCAAGAAGGTATTCACCTGCATGGACGCTTTCAAGGCGCCTCTTGCTAAGAGCCTTGGTGAGAAGAAGCTCTTCGCCGACGTCATCGCGGCTTGCGAAGAACTCAACACAAACATGGGCAAGGCTCAAGGCCTCCTGGTTACTAAGTAAACCTTAGACCCAATTGAGCCGACACCGCTGTGAGGCTTCGATGACCTCACAGTGGTGTAATGGGTAATAAAAGTACCCGTTTTACATCATCGTATCTATGTCATTATTATGAGCTTAGCTCCGAAAGTTGCCCTCAGTACAGTCAGTATTCTAGCCATTACTGGCTTGTTTTCGTATTATTATCTAGAGCATGATTCGCTGGTCGCTGCGACGACGAAGCAGGAAAAAAGCGCGAGAGCATTCTTCATCCCAGCCTCCTCTACCGATAAGCAGGAGGATCCCCATCCGCTCATCCCCATGGCAGCTCTTAAAGAGGGCTCGACTCCTGAGAATGCAGGCTTCGATCAGATTAAGCCCGAGTTCATCACCGAGAGCTGTATCGTGTGCCACGTGAACAATGACATAGACCTCACGCCTCCTGCGCTGAAGACGGAAGACGGAAAACCAGGCCCCGCCTACTACCTCGGTGGCGAGAGCGGCACGGTGTTCATCCGTACGACAAAGGCCTTTGAGCAGCCTACACCTGCCATTGTTGATGCAGGGCTAGAGGATGAGTTCTTGCTTGGCGAAGCGATCTTTGAAGGCATCTACGTCACCGACCCTAATGTTCCCTTTGGAGGTCTCGGTCCGACCTACATCAAGAGCTCCTGCGTCGCTTGCCACCCTGGCTACGGCCGCGGTCGCCGCACAGGCAATTTTAATGAAGAATATGGCAATGGTTACATCGCCTTCATTCACAATCCTGATGGCACTCCCGTGAAGGGCTACACCGCCATGCTACAGACGAAGGCCATCCCTCCGTTTAAGCCCTATGTCGAAGGCATCGACATCACGTGGCACGAGTATAAGGATAAGTACGACAACAAGTACCCCGATGGCACGCCATATAATCATGGCAAGAAGACCGAGGGTAGCCTCATCTACCCGACTGCGGATGTCATTAACCCTCTCCTCCCTCTTCCTGACGACTACCGCGTCTCCATCGAATCCACGATAGGCATCTACGGCACAGGCCTGCTCGACGCTATCCCTGACTCGGCCATTCTTGCTGAGTACGAGAGGCAGAAGGCTACTTCTGGTCCTGTGAAGGGCATCCATGGTCCATGGATTAAGGAAGCGCATCTCGGAGGTCAGGCGCGACTCGGTCGCTACACATGGCACTGTACACGTGCGACGCTGCAGAATGGTCCAGGTTCTAACGGGCTTTGGAATACTCAGGGTATTAACCGCGAAGGTCAGCGCCAGCTCTACGTGACACAGGAATGGATAGACAAGCAGCGCGAACTCGGCTTCGACGTGAGCAAGCTGGAAGCGGAAGAGCAGCCTGTTGAAATGACGAAGTCCGACTTCGACAACTTCATGATATGGCATCGCGGCTTGGCCGTGCCTGCCGCGCGTAATCTCGACAAGCCTGAGGTGCAGAATGGTCAGCGCATTTTCAATGACATAGGCTGCGCCAGCTGCCACAAGCCCGAGTGGAAGACAGGCGAGTACCCAGAAATGCCCGCCTACGCGAACCAAGTCATCCGCCCCTACACCGACCTACTCATGCATGACATGGGTGAGGAGAACCGCGGTATGGTGCGCACGTACAGGACACCACCACTCTGGGGACGCGGACTGATGAAGAAGGCAGCAGACCACACGGATATGTTCCATGACCTGCGTGCCCGTGACTTTGAAGAAGCCATTCTGTGGCACTTCGGTGAGTCTGAGTTCGCCCGCGAACGCTTCCGCAACCTTTCTGCCCAAGATAGAGCTGACCTTATCGAGTTCTTGAAAGCCCTTTAATCCTTATCAACTATCCCCCATCCCATGCCTTTAACACAATCCATCCTCACAGGCTCGCCAGCCTACGACGCTTGCCGAGTAGAATGCTCCGAGTTCTCCACGGAGAGCTCCAGTCTCCGCGAGTGGATGATACAGCTCCATGTCCGTGACAAGAGAGTGAACTTTGAGCAGCAGCTCAGTGCGCTTGCCGCCGCATTTGAAGAGTTTAAAGCTGAGCATCTTGATTGCGCAGTCGTCTTCACACGCGTCTTCATGAGCGATGCCGCGAACCAAGAAGCACAGGTACGCACCGCCATGGGCGAGCAGGCTGGTGCACTTTCCATCATCGAGCAGCCCCCACTGGACGGCAGTAAGCTGTCGATCTGGGTCTATCTCCAGAGCGGTACTGAGAAGGGCTGGCAGTACGATGCTGTGACGAACACAAGTAGCAGCCAGCAGGGAGATCTGCGCCACATCTGGACAGGCTCTGCCCGTAAGAAAGAGGGGAACTCGCACGAGCAGTGCCTCGCCCTCTTCGAAGACTATAGCGCCATGCTCGAAGCTCAGGGCGCGAGCCTGTATTCCCATGCCGTTCGCACATGGCTCTTCGTACAGAATGTCGATGTGAACTACGCGGGTGTCGTCACAGGACGTAATGTTCACTTCGACGAGAAAGGTCTCATCCCTGGTGATCACTTCATCAGCAGTACAGGTATACAGGGAAGAAGCAGCGACCACCGTGAGCTCGTTCACCTCGATACCTACTCCATCGCGGGAATCGCATCTGAGAAGGTACAGTTTCTCTACGCTCCTGACTACCTCGACCCCACGCATGACTATGGTGTGCGCTTCGAGCGAGGTACTTCCATCCACTATAGTGATCGTATCGTCAGCTTCATCTCGGGTACAGCCAGTATAGACAACAAGGGAGAAGTCGTCCACGTCGGTGACATACAGGCACAGTGCCAGCGTATGTGGCAGAATGTCGAAGCCCTGCTCGCCGAAGCAGGTGCGACGATGGATGATAGCATGCAGATGATCATCTACCTGCGTGATATAGGCGACTACGCCCTTATCGACGAGCTCTTTGAAGCACGCTTCCCTCATGTGCCTAAGGTCATCGTGCACGCACCTGTGTGCCGCCCTACATGGCTCATTGAGATGGAGTGTATCACCATGCACGCAGTTAAGTAAGATATCCCTTCTACGATGAACCTTCTCATACTACGTATCGTCCAGTGGCTTTTACTCCTCGGGATAGGTACCTATTCTCTTTTTGTTGGGGTCTTTGAGATCCCGCTGAAAGAGGCACTCGACACGGAGTCTATGTACCATGAGATCCTCATGGTGAGCCGTGTGCCCCGTCTCCTGAGCATCCTCATCGCGGGCAGTAGCCTCGCCATTGCAGGTCTCATTATGCAGTGCATCACGTGTAACCGCTTCGTCTCACCGACGACAGCAGGCACGATGGAATGGAGCAAGCTGGGTATCATGATAGCCATTCTCTTCCTGCCAGATGCGAGTCCATTCCTGCGCATCAGTGCCGCGTTCATCGTCTCGCTCATCGGCACAGGGCTCTTCCTTTATATCATTAATAAGGTCTCGACGAGGAGCATCATCATCATCCCTCTCGTCGGTATCATGCTAGGTGCGCTCGTGAGTTCGATCGCTTCCTATCTCGCCTACGACTACGATGTCGTGCAGAATGTTTCTTCATGGCTGCAAGGAAGCTTCGCCCTCGTCATCGAGGGGAACTATGAGCTGCTCTACAACAGCGTGCCCTTCATGATACTCGCGTACCTCTACGCCGACCGTTTCACCATCGCAGGCATGGGTAGGGGTATCACTGTCACGCTCGGGCTCAACCACGCGAACATCGTGCGCATCGGCCTCGTCATCGTCGCTATCATCTCCGCTACCAGCATCGTCGCTGTCGGTCATATCCCCTTCATCGGGCTCATCGTGCCAAACCTCGTGAGCATGCTGCGTGGGGATTCGGTGAAGAACACCCTCTTCGATACCGCGTGGCTCGGTGCTATGCTCGTGCTCGTCTGTGACCTTGCAGGGCGCCTCCTCATCCTGCCTTATGAGATCCCCGTCGGTGTGATTCTCAGTGTCGTAGGCAGCGTCATATTCCTCCTCATGCTATTCAACAAGAGAAGTTATGCTTGAAATTTTAAAAAATAAAGAGGGCAAGAAACCCTACACCGCCATCTTCACCCTCTTGGGCGTTGTCGGTCTCACCTTGCTGCTCATCTACCTCTTCCATGGTGTCACTGACGAGACATGGGATTATAACATCCCTCGTCGCTTGAAGATCATCGCTGCGATCGCTCTTGTGAGTGTCGCCGTCGGGCTCTCCTCGGTCATCTTCCAGACCGTGACGACGAATCACATACTCACCCCTAGTATCATGGGACTAGATCACCTCTATATCTTCCTACAGACTCTAGTCATCTACTTCTGGGGAGCTGCCGAGCTCGTCCTCATGGACAGCACGACGCAGTTCCTCGCGACACTGGTGCTCATGATCATCGCTTCGGGAGGGATCTTTGTGCTCATGTTCCGAGGCATTAAGCATAGTATCTACTACATCGTGCTCATCGGTATCGTGTTCGGCATCGCCTTCGATGGCTTAGCAAGCTTCATGCAGGTGCTCATCGATCCGAATGAGTTTGCCATGCTGGAAGGCCGCATGTTCGCCAGTTTCAATCGCGTGAACGTGAAGCTGCTGGGCATCTCGTGGGGTCTTGTCGCCGCCGCGA
>CAYJLR010000010.1:0-27810 GCA_964370895.1 uncultured Akkermansia sp.
CGATCATATTTCTTTATGATATCTAGCATGTAAGGATGCTGTGGAGGGGAATATAGCATAGCTGTACCTAAAGCGCAGTCATACATATACCCCATGATCATTTTATCACCATATTCTTCTAGCCTATTCAAAGGCGAGACTATCTCTATATCAGCATCGACATAAAATCCACCTTGCTCAATCAATGCCTTTGGGCGTATCGTATCGACTAAGAATCCCCATCTCTTATTTTCCAGCGCACGGCGCCCAAACTCGTAACCGGAGACATCAATATTATCTTCATTCCATGCCACGATCTCAAAATCGGGGTTAAGTTTGTGCCAACTTTCAACATTGCGCTTTACGGCATCAGGCTCAGTGCTTCCAAACCAGCAATAATGGATTTTCTTAATCATAAAATTTCTAGGTGCGATTTAATAATTTCATCAATTGTATCTTGATTACTGCTATAACTCAAGACAATTAACTAGACTAGTATATTTCAATAAACTTCATCTTGCATGCAGCTGCTGCTGTAGCGTGTCGATGACAATATGCGTGACGCAGAGGTCGCGGTACCACTTCTTATCGGCTGGGATGATGTACCATGGGCAGGAGGCGGAGTTCACGTGGGTGAGGATGGATTCGGAGAGCTGCATTTCTCGTTGCCAAGTATAGGTATCACTGCCTATCTGTTCCTCTGCAAGGCGATGAGGCTGTACATAGAAGTGCTGCTTATTGAAGCGTCGCTGCTGCTCTTCCCTGGAGATGTGGAGGAATATCTTGATCACTGTCGTACCTTCTTCCGCAAGCATTTCTTCGAACTCGTTCAGGCGTTTCAGACGGCGCAGAAGTACTTCTTCTGTAATCTTGCCTTCGAGGTAGTCAACGCGCAGGGAGTTGTACACGGATCTGTCCATGAGCACGGCTTCACCGCGTGTAGGGACGCGCTTATGCAGGGGGTAGATGAAGTCGTAATTCGCACGTCCTTCGTCTTCGTAGAGGGAGAGGCTTTCGACGCGCAGTCCAAAGGGCTCCATGTGGTGTGCGAGTCGTTGGACGACTCCTTCGCAGCCGCATCGTTCTACCCCGTGGAAGAGGACGAGCAGTCGTCCCTTACGCTTGGAGACCACGGCCTGATGCAGGCGAAGGATGTCCTTGTATAGATGACCGAGCTGAGCTCGCGCTTCGGCTTTACCTCCGGCAAAGAGTGATCTGTCGTCGCTGGGAAGCGTGGCGAGCTTACAGCCCTCTCCTGCTTCTAAGAGGTAGCGGCGGGGAGAGAGGGAGTGCTCTTGGTAACTTGTCAGACCGCTGTCACCCATGGTGGAAGGGAAGAAGGTTTCGAGTACCTGCCTGATGGTCTCTCGCTTAAAGCGCACGAACATTTCGGGGAGGACTTCGCGCCACGGCAGCCACTGGGCATGGTGGAACTCTGGGCTTAGACTGAGGTCTATCTCTGGTTTCTCCTCATGGCAGAGCAGGAGGAAGTAAGTCTGCTCCTGCCCTTTCCAGCGAGTGCTTTTCTCATTTTCTTCCTTATATTGGTAGCGATAGCCGCCTATGGAGCAGACGATACGATACTGGTCGGGATCTAAGCCTACTTCTTCTTGCACCTCACGCCTCAGTGCGTCTTTTAGCGTTTCTTTCTTACTCACGCCTCCCTGCGGGAAATGCCAGTTCTTCGCAGGGTCAGTGGGACTAGCAAGGAGGATGTGTCCTGTCTTGTCCATGATGACAGCGGCCACATTGGGTCGCCAGCGATTGAGACTTTCTTCGTTCATGATAGGAAGCGGTAAGAGCTTTGTTCTCTCCTAGTATAGCAAGCCAAGGGAGCAGTTGTCAATCTCTAGCATTGCGGGATTTTAACTCCAAGAAAATATCATAAAAGCGACTTTCTTCTATCCTAAGGCGTAGCTCCTTCACCTGCTCGCCTCCCTCTTCTGAGAGTATAAAAAGGCGCATCCAGAGCCTGTCAGGAAGGTACACACTCAGTGAAGGCGCAGCGAGTCTCTCGTCAGCGCGCATGGAGTTCGCAATCTGGCGCTGCTCAGCACTCATCTGATCGAGTCCGAGCAGCTGCTCAAGATGCTCGGGCGATACTGTACAGGGGATCTTCTCCTCATTGACTTGCTTGACGAGGCGACTCAGCGCGTGTATGAGGGTGTACTCACTGGCTTCCCCTTGTGTCCATGCTTGTATGAGGTGACGGTCTTGATTTTTTCTATTCTCGGAGCTATGAAGTAAATGTGGAATCCCCCAGTACCATGCGCAAAGGAAGGCTACAATGGCTATCAGTCCTAGGCTGAAGTACACCTGCTTGAGTCGATTGCGAACATGGCGATATACTTCTTGGCAGCGTTCGACGAAGCTCCGATCGAGCTCGTCATAGCGGAACTGTGACTTACTCTCACTGGGCTTTGTCTCTCTGTTATCACGCAGTGGTCTCCCCTTGCTTGGATCAGGAGATTTATTCAGCAAAATAGAGGCTAGTCTGTGACTCTTATTAAGCCGCATGCAGTACTGGGTAAAACTCAATGCGAGTAATATAGGCATGAGGTAGAGCAGCAGCAAGAGGTAGTCGCCGAAGCGAGGTCTGGAAAAGAAGATGATATTCTGATCCTGCCACGCAAGCTCGGGGCGGAAGAAATCCACAAAGGGTAATGCCAGCATGCCCAGCAGAAGGCTGAGTGTGACTGCGGCCGTCATGAGGTATATTCTCCCCTCCCTCATCACGAGCACGTAGAAGAGCACCCCTAGAATCCCTCCTAATAGCCATTGCTCCAGTCCATATATATCGCGATAGGACATGAATAGAAGCGCTAGGAGTATCAGCGGTATAGCTACGAGGAGACGTAGCTGCATGCAGAGTCTAGAGAAGAGTGTGCGGAGGTGGTGCATACTAGCGTTAGTAAAGAAAAAATCCCCGTGACTTAAATCTACGGGGATTTTGAAATCGTGTGTTCGGCTCAGTTCATCACAGCAGCGTGATAGTGCCTGTAGCAAGGATGACTGCGCAGAGTGTCCCCATGACGAGACCTGTCAGTACAGGTACTTTCACAGGAGCATCTTCAGGCATGGCCTTTTCCCAGTACATGGAGCGGATGATCTTGAAGTAGTAGTAGAAGCCCACTGCTGCACCAAAAATCATGACGGGGAGCAGGATGATAGCCAAGTAAGTATTATTAATGGCGACATAGAAGCTCAGGAACTTTCCGAGGAAACCAGCTGTAAGCGGCACACCAGCGAGGGAAGCCATGAACACAGTCACCGCAAAGGCGAAATATGGGTTCGACTTACCAAGACCACGGAAGGCACTGATTTCTTCACTCTGGCGAGCCATACGCACAAGTCCAATAGCGGCAAAGGCTCCGATAGAGGCAAGGCTGTATGCTGCGAGGTAGATCAGGATGCTTTCGACATTTGCCATCATGGTGCTAGCCATGGCAGATGTCAATCCGACGAAGATTACAAGGATGAAACCAGCTTGACCGATAGAGGAGTAGCCGAGGAGACGCTTCGAATTACGCTGATTGATAGCAGCGAGGTTACCGATGAGCAGTGTCGCTACTGCGACAAGAAGCATCAAGCTGTTCACACCATCCAGTATGCTGCCCATAGGTGCGAGCTCAGTATTAACAACGAAACCTTCGATTTCAATCATCATGATCAGTGGAAGGTAGAGCAAGACGAGTGCGATCACACCAGCGATCTTAGAGCAGGTAGAAAGGAAGGCACTCACGGGAGTAGGAGCACCCTGATAGACGTCAGGAATCCATGCACTCATAGGAATACCACCTACCTTGAAGATGAGGCCAAGGGAAAGGAGGATATAGGCGAAGAGCAAGGCTGTTTCAGAAAGCAAACCTGCTTGCACTTCTGCGTATGAGAGAGCGAAGGAGCCGGTAGCACCGAAGTACCATGCAGCACCGAAGACGAGTATACCTGTGCTCAATGCGCCTTGTACGAGGTACTTCACACCAGCTTCGATAGAGCCACGGTTACGACGGTAATAACCGACCATGACATAGGAGCTAAGTGTGACGACTTCGAGTGCGACGAAGAGGGTGATGATATCCTTTGCCTGTGTGAGTGCGCTAATACCTGCGGTAGCGATGAGGAAGAGAGCGTAGAGCTCGCCTGTGCCTTCATCGTTTTCACTGCCTGAGACGGATTCTGTAGTAACCTTGTTATAGTCGAATGCAAGGAGCATGCAGAGTCCTGCAGCGATGCAAGCGACCTCACCCATAGTTTCTATCAAGGAACTGGATGTAAAACTATTGGATATACCGAAGAAGAGTCCGACGGTAATAGCAGAAAGACCACCGATGAGCGCGTAGCCACGACGAGGCATGCGCTTGCAGAAGGCATCAGCCATGAGGATAAGGACGGCGACGATGATCAGGGCGATACTCGCACCAAAATCAGACCATGTGTAATTAAAAGTAATCATGAACTTAGGAATGTAAAGATTCTTAGTAGGAATTATTCACTGTGAGCTTTAGCCGAGGAGACTGATTCCAATCTGAGGGAATATACCGAAGAAGACAAGTGCCGCAGCGAGGATGGCAGCAGCGACAATGTCGTAGCAACTGAGGCTCGTAGCGCGTTCGCTTGCCATTGCCACTTCGCCCTTGAAGACGCGGCGGAATGCACGCAGCATGTAGACAGCACCGATGACGAGTCCCCACATCGCGAGGATAGCTGCGACTTGCACAGGTCCCACACCACCGAATAGAACTCCTACCCAAGAGAAGGGGCAGGCTCCACCTTCACTGCATCCGAGTGCAGCGTCTTGGAAGCAGGACATGAATATAGCAAACTCACCAGGGAAGTTAGCAAGCAGGGGCAGACCGATGGATGCCATACCTGCGAGACCGAAGAGGAATCCGAGCTTAGGAAGCTTCGTACCAAGTCCACCCATGGAGTCGAGCTCCAGCGTGCGTGTCTGAGCTTCGATCTGACCTGTCAGAAGGAAGAGGAGACCGATAGTGAGGCCGTGCCCGAGCATGAGGAGAGCTGCACCATTGAACGCGAGTTCGAGATGCTGAGGCGCGTAAGCGATATAAGCGGCGAAGCCGAGGAAGAGGTACCCCATATGCATGACGGAGGAATTACCGAGCATGTCATCGAGACGTCCCTTGTTCACCGTGACATAGCCGACCCAGAGCACATTACCAAGAAGGCAGAAGAGCAGATAAGGAAGCCATGGCTGGAAGATATAAGCATTCATCCCACCGAGGGCGGAAGCGATGGTGAAGAGACCATAGAGACCGAACTTCTTGAGTACACCTGCGTGCATCATCGCTACCGGAGTAGGTGCGCTGGCGTAGGCAGGACCTGCCCATGAATGGAAGGGGAAGAGGGAAACGAGTGTGCCGAAGCCGATAAGCAGAAGCAGACCAGCGATGCTGAGAAGACCAGCATTCTCAGTCACAGAGATCGTACCAGCAGCGACTGCCGGAGCTATGCTTGAGAAGTTGAAGTCTGGGAGATTCAGCGCGTAGGTCAAGAGGATGATACCTGCAAGCAAGACCATAGAAGCGAGACCTAGGTAGATAGTCGCTGTCCATGAGATCGTGCGACGATCTCCACGACCATAGCAACCTATCATGATGAAGGTAGGAATGAGTGCCAGTTCGTGGAAGGCGAAGAAGGAAATCATGTTGTCCGACATGAAGGCACCTGTAGCCCCTGCGGAAATGAGGAGCATGGAGATGGACCAGCTGCGCGATGCCTGAGCATCGGGGGCACGGAGACCGATAGCAGCAGCGAGCGTCACCAGAGCGGTGAGCACGAGCATGATGCGGCTCAGTGGCAGGTCGAGCGTCAGTTGCAGACTGCTAGTGTCTGGCTGAGGACTTCCAGTAAGTACAACAATCGTGAGCAGAGCACTGATCAGAGCACTTGCGATCGCAAGGGGACGTCCCGGAAGCCTCATAAAGCCGATAAGGGCTGAGGCAATGATAGGAACTAGTATGAGGCAGATGAGCATAGTAGATAAAACGATTGAAGATTAGAGGAAAAGGAGGATAGTGAGCAGGATAATCACACCGATGAGGGTCATGTAGTTGTTCGAACGCAGATCAGCACCGCGGAACCAAGTGAGCAGCTTACCGACACTGGCGACTATGAAGGCATATCCTTGTACGATGAGTCCACGGATGACGAAGCCATCGACGAAGTCTACGATCTGTGAGCAGATGTACTGCACGCCACCGATGAGAACCTTATCATAGAAGCAGTCGATGTAGAAACGGGCGCGCAGTGCACGCGAGAAGGCATTCCCAGCGAGAGGATCCTTTGCAGGTGAGCGACCGTAGATGATCACAGCAAGGATGACACCGAGAAGCATCGCTCCTGTACCGACGTAGAATGGGATACCGACATGGAAACCTTCTGCGACAAAGTTATTGAAAGGAACAAGCGCATTCGCGACGAATCCGTAGCCAGAGATGACAGCCATCACAGCGAGAAGGATAAGTGGAATGCTCATGGAGAAGCCTACCTCATGAGCATGAGAAGCATTCTCGCTGCGTTCCTTGCCAAAGAAGGCGATGAAGCATACACGGAGCATGTAGAAGGCGGTCATCGCAGCGACAGCAGCAGCGACCCAGAAGAAGAGAGCGTTCTTTTCCCAAGCTGCCATGAGGATGCTTTCCTTCGAGAAGAAGCCAGCGAAACCGGGAACAGCGATGAGCGCGAGAGTGCCGAGACCGAAGCAAGCGACGGTGATAGGCATGCGCTTCTTGAGGTTGCCCATCTTCCAGATGTCTTGCTCATGATGGCAAGCGAAGATAATAGCACCAGAACCGAGGAAGAGAAGAGCCTTGAACCAAGCGTGGGTGAAGAGGTGGAACATAGCGGCTTCTCCAGCGAGGAGACCTACTGCCATGACCATATAGCCGAGCTGGGACAGGGTGGAGTATGCGAGGACGCGCTTGATATCGTCTTGCTGCATCGCCATGAGGGCGGCAAGCAGTGCGGTGATCGCACCGACACCAGCGATGACATTACACGCGAGAGGCGTGAAGGCTTCTGCTCCCATGCTGGCCTGAAGGCGAACGAGCATGTACACACCTGCTGCGACCATGGTCGCGGCGTGGATGAGTGCGGAAACAGGGGTAGGACCTTCCATCGCATCAGGAAGCCATACATGGAGAGGGAACTGAGCAGATTTACCTACGGCACCACAGAAGAGGCAGATGACGACAAGGCTGAGGAGGTTCGTATCCATACCTGCAGCTTGACCACCCATTTGCGCGAAGCTCAGTGTGCCGAATGCAGCAAATGTCAGGACGATACCGATGAGGAAACCGAAGTCACCGACGCGGTTAGTGATGAAGGCCTTCTTCGCGGCATCTGCGGCACTGTCCTTGTTGAACCAGTGACCGATGAGGAGATAGGAGGAGAGACCGACCATTTCCCAGCCGATGAAGGTCATCGCGAGGTTATCAGCCAGCACGATCGTACTCATGCTGAACATGAAGATGCTCAGACCTGCGTAGTAGCGTGTGAGATTCGAAGAATCACCCTTCAGGTAACCGAGGGAGAAAATGTGAACGAGCGCACCAATAGCTGTGACGACGAGCATCATGCGCATCGCCATGTCATCAAGTAGCAGTCCCATGCCGAGGCTTTCACCGTTCAGGACGGGGAACCAAACATAGCTTTCAGGCTGACTCAGGGTGACGCATCCAGTGAGATAGCCGAGGCAGAGCAGCAGCGTCACGAGTACGGAGACCGTAGACAGAGCAGCAGCGAGGCCTTGGCGACGTGCTAAGAAGAGCCAGTTAATCGCAGCAACAGCGAGCGGGAGGAGGAGGAATATCCAAGGAAGATTAGGATTCATAATGTTCTACTGGTGGGTATTAGTCCTTAAGTATGTTCAGCGATGCGGTGTCGACGGACTTGCTCGCGCGGTACATCGCGACGATGAGTGCTAGACCGATGGCCACTTCTGCTGCAGCGATGGTGATGATGAAGAGGGACAGAATCTGCGCGTCATAGACGGGGACTCCCTCTGTTCCTTGTGCGCGGGAGAAAGCGACGAGGCTGATGTTCGCAGCGGTGAGCATGAGCTCAAGGCACATGAACACGACGACGACATTACGTCGGATAAGAACACCGAGAAGGCCAATCGAGAAGAGGATGCCTGATAAGATCAAGTAATGAATGAGCGGGGGCATGATAATGGGTTTCTATCTTAGTCTTTACGTAATTGGCGGGAGATCGCGATCGCGCCTATGCAGGAGGCGAGAAGCGTCAGGGAAAGGATAGCGAAGGTGATGGGGTACTTCGTGAAGAGTAAGGAGCCTATAGCGGCGATATTCGTCTCTTCCTGCTTTTTGAGTTCAGGGAGTGTGCTGCCGTAGCTCTTCAGCGCATCCTGACGAGCTTCATGAGCTGCGAACTGAGCGCAGTTGTTCACCTCAGGAGTGGAATCAGCCTTCGTGCAAGCAGAATCTGCAGTGCAGCAGGAGCTTTCCTTACCACAGATGCCGTCAACCAGTCCTACCATGGGGCATGGGCGGTTTTCAGTAGCACCTGGTAAGGTGTAGGCTACCTTACCGACAACGACGGCGAAGCATGCTGCCACGAGTGTGCAGAGGATCAGCTTCGATGGAGATGTCTTCGACTTCTCTTCAGTCTTGATATCAAGCATCATGACGATGAAGAGGAAGAGTACGAGGACAGCTCCAGCGTAAACAGTAATCTGGATAATGCCGAGGAACTCAGCACCTAGTCCAAAGAAGATAGCAGCAACGAAGCCGAAGCAGATGGCCATGCACATGGCACTGCTAACGGGGTTGCGCATGATAACAACGCCGATGGCTGCGATGATAGCGCAGAGGGCAAAGGCGTAAAACAGCAATTGTGTAATGGATTCTTCCAACATGGCGGGTGATTTTTACTTGTGTTGATTCCATTTGTTGACCAATCCCTTACGAACGCCACCGAGGCGGTAGAGGGTTTCTTTGTCGCGTATACCACTTTCGCGATCGGTCAAGGTAATAAGGTATTCTTTACTCAGGAAGATAGCCTGCTCAGGGCAGACTTCTTCGCACATGCCGCAGTAGATGCAGCGGAACATGTCGATGGTGAACTCGCTAGGTGCTTTCTCTTGCTTCGCACAGGGTGAGTTCGCATCTACAGCACCGGGAATCACTTCGATGGCGCGGGCGGGGCAGATGAACTCACAGAGCTGGCAGGACACGCAGCGCTCGCGACCGTCTTCTCCACGCACGAGCGTAGGAGCTCCGCGGTAGTAGGAAGGAAGCTTGTCATCCCACTTTTGGTCAGGATAAGGCATACAGACACCGATGCCTTTGCCATTGAAGTCTTCCTTAGAACGGCTGCGGCCGAGCAGGGAGAGCACAAGGTGCTTGAAGGTGCGTCCGAGACCTTTCACGAAGGCGACAAGGTAGATCTTGTCAGCCAGCGAAAACTTCGGGCGTTTGATGGGGGTATAAGACATAGAAAGGAAAATGGATATTGATTCGAAGGATTACTTCACAAAGTACATGATGATAGCCGTGAGGATGATGTTCGCAACGGCGAGTTCAAAGAAGACCAGCCAGCTGAGCTTCATCACCTGATCCCAACGGAAACGAGGTAATGTCCAGCGAACCCAAACAAAGAAGAAGACAAAGGCGACAAGCTTCACTAAGAAGGCGGCGAACTGGAGGATAACAACGATCCAGCCTGCAGCTGCTCCAATGATGCTTTCCCAGCAAGTAGCGCATGCTGATGCACCGCAGGACTGTGCCTGTGCTGCCCAGTTAGCAAGTGCAGTGTCCGCACCGAAGCCAATAGACCAGCCACCGAGGAAGAGCGTGACGACGAGTGCAGATCCTACGACCATGGCTACGTATTCCCCCATGAAGAAGGAGGCGAACTTCATCGAGGAGTACTCGGTGTGGTAACCACCGACGAGGTCGGTTTCACACTCAGCCATATCGAATGGAGTACGGTTTGCCTCAGCGAAGACGCAGGTCACGAAGATGACGAAGCTGATAGCGAGTGGCGCGAGGAGTGCCCAGCGCTGGATGCTAAGACCTTCACCCCAGAATGGTGCGAGTGTCCAGCCGTTTGCAGCTTGGTTCATGACGATCTCTTGCAGGTTCAGCGTGGAGAACATCATAAGAAGTGGGATGATGGAAAGCCCCATCGCAACTTCGTAGGAGATGAGCTGTGCTGTCGCACGAAGACCACTGATGAAGGGGAACTTCGAGTTTGAAGACCAGCCAGCGAGGGTCAAACCATAAACAGAGAGACCTGAGATAGCGAAGATCCAGAGGGCACCTACATTGAGGTTAGACACCACCATATTGATACCACCGAAGACGGTCTCGACATGGGAGGAGAACGGAATGACTGTAGCAGCGATGAGCGGGGGGCCCAGCACGAGCATGGGAGCGGCAATGAAGTAGCCCTTGCGCACGAAGCTAGGAGTCATTTCCTGCTTTAAGAAGAGCTTCGCACCGTCAGCCATGGGCTGAATGAAGCCGAAAAGAGGGATTTCACGATCGAGGCGGAGGAAGCGCAGCACACGACCAATGACGCTATCCGCGGGGATACCGAAGTAGTCGAGCCATTTTTTCAGTGGCTGTTCCTGCTTGCTACCAAAACGCTTCAGCAGATGAATAGGTACACCAGCGCGGTTAGGACCGGGACGGTCTTGGATCCAGCCTGCGACGCGTCGCTCCGTCCAGACGGAGAGTACAACGAAGAGGAGAAGCACTGCAAAGATGAGAACCAGCTTTACCAGTGTTGTAATGAGGTAGAACCACGTAGGGTTACCCATCACGGAGTTCCAGCAGTCTATGAGATATTGTATCATGAGGAGAATGTGGGGGATAAAGCTATATTATGCCTCGCGGCTCAGGAGGGGGATAGTGACACCTGTCTCGATGACTGGCTTGCCTTCGTTACCAATGGATGCCCATGTGAGACCAGCAAGTGGCTCAAATTCCTCTGCGAGGATAGGCAGAATCTTACGAGCGGAATCAGCGAGCGCAAGACGCTCGTCTTCACAGCCGAGGTTGAGCAGAAGATCGCGGAGGATGCTCCAGTCGTCACGTGAGTTGCCGATAGGCTCAAACGCGCGGTTCAGGCGCTGAATGCGACCTGTCACATTGATCATCGTACCGTATTTCTCTGCGAAGGTGACGCCGGGGAGAACGATATCGGACAGCGCGCTTGTAGCATTGTTCGTATGCGTGAGAGTGAGAAGGTAATCGAGCTTCTTCAGACTCTCTGGGGAGAGACCGAGTCCGTCGAGGAGGTCTTCACCGAGGGCGAGAACAGCTGTGATGCGTCCGCTTTCGATGCCCGAGCAGATACCTTCCAGTGTAGTAGAGGCCTCACCGATGATGAGCTTCTCACCTGTCGTGTTAGGATTACGGTCAGCGCTGATGAGCATACCGTCAGACTCTTCCATGCGGGCGACGCTGGCTACTTCGCGGATGCCGAGCTGGGCTGCGAGTCGACGGACGAGGTAGAGTTCTTCGTTCGTCATGCGAGCGGAAGCTATGATGGCTGTCTTCGCGGCTTCGCACTTCTGGAGCTGTTCCGCAGCAAGTTTAAGAGTAGCATCCCAGACTGTGGGTCGAAGCTCTGCACCTGCATCTGTGCGTACCATAGGGTTAAGAACGCGGTCTTCGCTGTTGATAAACTTGTAGTTCAGGCGGTGGCTGTCAGCCATCCAGTTACTGTTCACGGCGTCGTTCTGACGTGGGGTGAAGCGGTAGACCTGCTGGTCGCGTGACCAGATGTTGATGTTTGTACCTGTGCCACAGTTCACATCGATGCTCGGTGTGCTCTTGAGGAACCACACGCGCATCTTGAAGCGGAAGTCGCTGCTGGTGAGAGCCCCTACAGGGCAGAGGTCAACGGTATTCATCGAGTAGTTACTCGTGAGTTCGAGACCGGGGTAGCAGGAGATAGCATTGTGCGTACCACGCCCGACAACTCCGAGTACCTCTTCACCGACGACGTCGCGCATGAAGCGGACGCAGCGAGTGCAGAGCACACAGCGTTCTTGGTCGAGATTCACACGAGGACCGACCGCGAGGTTCTTCCCCTTCTTGGTCTTCTCTTCTTGGAAGCGGCTCGTGCCAGATCCGTGGTCATCAGAATATTCTTGGAGCTTGCACTCACCTGCTTGGTCACAGATGGGGCAATCAAGGGGGTGATTACTCAGGAGGAACTCAAGTACGCTGCGACGCGCTTCTTCAGTGATAGCTCCTGTGGTGCGTATGCCCATATTCTCAGCGACTGTATTCGCACAGGCGATGACAGCGCGTGGCATCCACTGGATGTCCTGATAGCCGTCTTTACCATATTGAGGGTTCTGACCTGGTGCGGGACGTGGAGGCATGCCCTGCTCGACGAGGCACATACGGCATGAACCTGCGATAGCGAGCTTCGGGTGATAGCAAAAGCGTGGTACGGTAGCACCTACAGAGTCGCAGACATCAATGATGCGTGCGCCTTGTGGTACGCGATGCCACGTGCCATTGATCTGGACATTGACCATGCCCTCCGCTGAGGCGGCGTCCTTAGGAAGAAGTGTCGGTGTTGTGCTCATGGGCGAGAAAATAAGGGGGTGGGTATGGTGATCATTATTGGCCATCAGGGCGACCGAGGTACTGGCGTGCTGCCTTTATCTCGTCTGAATGAGGTTTAAGCGCGTTGAAAGAGTCAGTCATCGCGAGGAATTCTTCGCGGAACTTACCTACAAATGCCTGTGTAGGCCACGAGCAGGCTTCACCAAAGGCGCAGACTGTCTTACCGCAGATCTGATCAGCGACGGTGACGAGCATATCTACATCTTCTGGAGCTGCTTGTCCACTGATGATGCGGCTGCTGAGCTTGTACATCCATGGGTTACCCTCACGGCAGGGCGTACACTGACCACAGGATTCCCAGTTGTAGAAGCGGTTCAAGTTATTAAGAACATGAGGCATGCTGCGGCTATCATCCATGACGATGACACCACCAGATCCACTCATGGAACCATGTGCCGCGATAGAGTCGAGGTCGAGAGGGATGTCAAAGACGCTGATCTCACCCATCGTACCATCTGGCATGCGCTGAGAGAGCTTCTGATCGCAGCGCATCACCTTGGAGGATGAACCACCAGGGATAATGGCCTTGAAATTACGTCCATCCTTAGGCCCTCCGCAAAGATCGTTGAGGAGTTCTCCGAAGGTGATAGAGCCGGAAACGACTTCATAGTAACCTGGCTTCTTCACGTCTCCAGATACACCGATGATACGTGTACCGGGTGAGCGCTGTGCGCCTGTCGCGGCATAGCCTTCGCTGCCGAGGAGCATGATCTGGCGTACCTGGCAAAGGGATTCCACGTTGTTCACGATGGTGGGGCAGCCGTAGAGACCTATAGCTGCTGGGAAGAATGGAGGCTTAATGCGTGGGTAAGGACGCTTGCCTTCGATCGAGTTGATCAGGCTTGTTTCTTCACCACAGATATAAGCCCCTGCACCGCGATGGAGTACGATTTCCAGTTCATAATCGCATCCCAAGATGTTCTTACCGAGGAAGTTCTTAGCCTTAGCCTCTGCGAGTGCCGTCGTCATGATGGCAGCGGCTTCAGGGAACTCTTCGCGCATATAGAGAACCGCAAACTTCGCACCCACAGCATAGCTGGAGATGATCATCCCTTCGATGAGCTGATGCGGATCTTGGTGGACGATGTAGCGATCCTTGAAGGTACCGGGCTCAGATTCGTCACAGTTACAGACAAGATAGACAGGCTTCGTGTTACCCTTCGGGATGAATGTCCACTTGAGACCTGTTGGGAAACCAGCACCACCACGACCACGAAGTCCGCTCTTGCGCACTTCTTCAATGACGTCAACAGGCTTCATGCTGAGTGCTTTTTTAAGCATCTCGTAGCCTCCATCTGCGATATAGCACTCGATGGAGGGGTTGTAGTCGACGCGATCTACGTTACGGAAGATGCGACGGCTTTCTTTTGGGTGGGGTTCCTTGCCCGGAAGGTACTGAATCTCGCTCATGCTGGTCAGAAGGGTTCGTGTGTGTTGGGGATGCGAAAAGATTAGAGAGTCTGGCTATACTCGGCGATAAGAGCATCGACGGCATCCTTATCGACGCGAGAATGAAGCTTACTGTTGACTAGAAGGTTAGGACCGAAACCACAGTTTGCGAGGCATTCTACCGCCTCGATGCTCCAGACACCATCTGGACTGATACCGACGTAGTTCTCATCGGTGATGGCCTTGCGGTCGATATTTGTCTTCTCACAGATGTAGTCCATGAGTTCTTCACCGCCGCCGAGCGCGCAGGAAAGTGTGCGGCAGATGCGGATGTGGAACTTACCTGGGCAATGACGATGCAGGCCTGGATAGAAGGTCACGACACCAGTCACATGAATAACGCTGGTCTTCGTCATCTCAGCTGTCCACTTGATGCTAGGCTCAGAGATGAAGCCGAACTTTTCCTGCACAAGGTGAAGGATAGGGAGAACAGCCGACTGTGATTTCCCCTCAGGGTAAAGGGCGACGAGCTCTTGCGCACGCTGGGTCAGCTCAGGAGTGACTGCGAAGGCGGGGTAGAACTTCTCGCCAGGTGAGCTATGCTCATGTGCGAGGGCGTCGATGGGGTTCATGGTATCGGAGGACATGATTATTTAAGAAAAGAAAGATTGAGTAAGAAATAGTTAAGTCAGGATTAACGGTCACATTCACCCTGCACGAAGTCGAAGGAGCCAAGGATGGCTGGAATATCACTGACCAAGTGTCCGGGTAGGAGGTCAGGTAGGATGGAAAGAGAGCAGAAGGAAGGACTGCGCATCTTTAGACGATTGGGAACACCGCCACCTTGGGAGTCGATGAAGAAGCCAAGCTCACCCTTCGGGTTTTCAGCACCGAAGAAGACCTGACCCGCAGGAGCATTGACAGAATGTGTCGATACCATGAACTGACGGATGAGTTCTTCCATACCCATCATCGCGGCTTCCTTCGGAGGCAGGATACCCTTGTCCACCTGCACGCAGATAGGACCAGATGGGAGACGGTCTACAGCCTGACGGAGGATGCGGATAGACTGGCGCATTTCTTCAAGACGAAGCTGGAAGCGAGCATAGCAGTCACCTTCTTGGGCGACCGGGACGTCGAAGTCGTACTGCTCGTAGCCGAGATATGGATTCGTCTTACGCAGGTCACGTGCGACGCCGCTGGAGCGGAGGTTCGGGCCGGTCATACCGTGGTTAAGCGCCATCTCGCGTGGGATGACACCAACACCGACAAGACGATCGATGAAAATCTTATTATGAAGAAGCAGGGCTTCCATTTCGTCGATAGAGACGGAGGCACTATCACAGAAGGCAAGCACGTCTTTCTCGAAGCCAGCAGGGAAGTCACGAGTCATACCACCGATACGGGTGTAGCTGCTGGTGAAGCGTGCGCCACAGATCTTTTCATAGAAGTTGTGAACCTTTTCCTTTTCTTCGTAGCAGTAGAGGAAAACGGTCATGGCGCCTACGTCCATAGCAAAAACGCCCATCCCCAAGAAATATGAAGAAAGACGAGAAAGTTCACTGCAGATCACGCGTATGGCTTGACCACGCTCTGGGAGCTCCCAGCCAAGGAGTTTCTCAACCGCGCAAGCGTACGCGATGTTGTTACTCATAGGCGCGAGATAGTCCATTCGGTCTGTGTAGGTGACAAATTGGTTGTAATGGAAATTTTCAGCAATCTTCTCCATACCGCGATGCAAGTGCCCTACAACGGGATCACAGCTCACAACAAGCTCACCATCTAAGACTAACTTCAGGCGCAGCACACCGTGAGTCGCTGGATGCGATGGCCCCATGTTCAAGGTCATCATATCACCCGTGTCAACGGCATCATTACTCATATAATTCAGAGCAGCAGACGAATCTGGCATTTCAAATGTAGTTTGTGTCTTCATAAGCATCGGCTCGGCACAGGCGCAGGAATTGCAACGGTGCGCGACTATTAAACACCTGATGTCAGTATTTTTCAAGACTAAAATTCCCCTGCTAGGCATCTTAGTGAAAAAAGCCTTATAGTTTGATAAGACTAACATTCAGTTGTTTTTTTTCTTTGCATCGCTCGCTCAAACCCTGCGGTTTTCAGCGAGCTTAGACCGTCACAAACTTGAGCGACATAGGGGCATCTGTCATGCTCAGCTCTATGGCAATTCGTATGAAAGAGTGGGGTATGCTCGCCCCAGCAGCACAACAACTAGATCGCTCAGGGCAGAAACGAGCCATCTTAGACAACATGAATGTCGCTCAGCGACGCGAACGCGGTATCCAAGATCTCGCGTCAGGTACAAGTGATTACATCAACGGTGTAGCTAAGCGGCAGGAGGAGCAAGATCGCGCAGAACAAGACGCGCTCATCGCAGAAGTCGAGCGCACCGGTGAGCTCGCTAGCTTTATGAACAGTCTTGAGGAGGCGAATCGCCTCTCACAAGAAGAGATGCAGGATCTCGCTCCCGAGCAGGATCTAGAATACGCATGGAAACAGAGAGCCGCGCCTCACTTTAAGGCGGCTCTCGACCAGCTCTCCCCGACCGCGAGAGGCGCCGGAGAGCAGATAGCTTCTCGTTATAGTGAGCAATCTTATATCACCACCAAGCAGCAGTTAAAGCTAGGACGCATCGCAAAGGCACGTAACTCGTGGAATGAATCGCTTCAGCAGAGTATCAATAAGGGCGACGAGGCTGAAGCCGCGAGCTGGATAGACAGCGTCGTGGATATCTTCATCCCCCGTGATTCTGTGGAAGAGGCGAAGAAAAACGCCCAGAGCGCCGCGAGATACCGCCACTGGGATGATGAGTTCAAGTCCGCCCCCATCCAGACTCTCGCAACCTACAAGAAAGCGTCCGTCTCTGAACTCCAGCTCAATGAAGAGCACCGCGAGGAGCTATCGCAACTCAGCAAGGAAACAGAGCGAGGGGCGAGGAGCGCGCTTGCAGAGCATCTCTCACGCCAGATTCTCGCAGACAAGCCCATCAAGCCCTCCTCTCTCCATCAGGTCGAGGAGGCAGGATTACTCTCAAAGGATCAGATAGAGCGACTCAACTACAAGACGCACAAAAACAGCCTCACAGCCGAGCGCGATTACTGTGAATGGCAAGGTCGCATCGATAGCTGCGCTGATGATGAAGGCGATCTTCTAGACATGAAGCTCGAATTAGCAAGCGCGGCACTCAACCCCAGCGAAAAGAAAAAACTATTTCTACGCCTCGACCAAGTCCAGCGAGTCAGCGAGAGCAAGAGACAGCACATGAATAAGAGCATTTGGAATGCTTACAAGCGAGGCGAACTGGGCACCGTAGGAGATAAGCATAGCCTCGCTCGACTACGACAAGTACAAGATTACGCCCCAAAGCTCGTCGAGGAGGAAGGCTTGGACAAACTCGACGATCTCATTAGCAAGCACAGCATACCTGACCAAGTATGGGTATGCCTAGACGACCGCATACTCAATATCAGATAGCCCCCCCCACCTTTTTTAACATCATGAACACACAAGACATAACACCACTCGACGCACAGCCTCTTCCAGAAAATGAGGATACGCAAGAAGTGAAAGAAACATCCTCGCTCAGCGTCGATACCATCGAAGCTAAGCCAGAAGAGAAGAAAGACTACCCACAGGAGCTAGCACACCTCTACGAGAGTGACGACCCCGCCCTCCGCCCCGTTCCAGAGGGCGAGCTGCCTAGCCTTGATAATATTTATCCAGTCGAGCTCAAGGAAGGTGAACAAGCTGGCAATAGCTTGCAAGAACAACTGGAACGCGGTTCACGTCGCTCTGATCTCAACCTATACTGGGACAAGGTACTCACGGGAAAGCTAGAGAGCATCCCCGACCCTATCCGCCAAGCAGCACTATGGCAGGACAAGACCCGCAGTCCCGAGGAAAATGACGAGCAGCTCCTACGCACGATTAACCAATCATGGGCTGTTGACCATTTAGGAAAACCTCGTCATGAGGTCAAGGAGAAATGGGCGGAGATCCGCGAGGCTCTCAGTGAAGATAGGATGATTTCCTCCGATGATGAGGAACTCTTCTACTCCCTATCCGATGATCAGGAGAAAACGAAGTATCAGGATATTTCCTACGATCTCTACGACAAGGGCTTCGAACAGGGACTCATCAGCGACACGCCTCAGGCGTGGAATGAGTACCTCAGTAAGGAAAAGGAAGGCATAGACCCCACGAAGCATGAGACCGTGAACAACTATGCTCAGGCTGCTTATGATAAAGGGGCAGAGCTGCGAGCGAAGCTGCTTCCCATTGCGCGCACTCTCTCGGAAGGTATTGAGATGATGGTCTCTTCGGAGCATCGTATCTTCAGCCCTGAGCAGATCGTGGATTCTGCAGCTAGCGCACAGAAGGCAGCATCTCAGCTACGTCGCCTCAGCAAGGAGGAGCGCGATATGGTCTACCATCTCTGCCTCTTAGAAAGGCAGCAACATCAAAAAGGCAGCGAGACACAGGACGTCGCCACCCAGTTATGGCGCTCTGCAAAGCGCGGTGGGCAGAATGTAGGCTACAACTTAGGCCTCGGCGTGATGCATCTAGGCTCTGCCGCCTTGGACAGTGCAGGAAAGCTCCTCGATGATAGCTGGGGAACGGAGCTACAAGATTCAGCGAAGAACATTGACCTCCGCGCCCGCGTCGCCCATGAGATAAGAAATCTAGCCCAGCAGCAGGTAGCACCTCTCTATATTCCTGAGGACACAGCACTGGCGGAGCAGTTCCTCATTGATATGTCAGGGGTCGTGCCATCGGCAGCGATGGGCTTCGGTGGAGCACTGGCATGGGGCTCGCTCATCGGAAGTGGTGTAGGAGCATCTGTTTCTGAAGCGCGAGAGCGTAATGCGGAGGGTGATCTCTCCCTGCAGAATGCGGCAGGTCTCATCGCGGCTGCTATTCAGGAGGGCATAGCCTTCGGATTCACGCGTGTCGGTGGACGCGTCTTTGAGAAATCGATGAGCCAGTTCATGAAAGCGAAGGGAAAAGGCGCACGAGCTTACTCACTCGCAGCCCTCCGCAGCGGAGGCGTCGCCTCAGCCGAAACCGTAAAGATGGCACTAGAGCAGAAGGCGGGCAATCTCAGTGAACTCGGACTCCACGAGCTAGCGGCTCAAATCGACAAGACAAACTCGAATATAGACTGGCATAGCTACGGAGAAAATCTAGGCGACATCGAGCTAAACATGCGTGAGGCAGCGATGAATCTGCCCTACCTACTCATCGGTGCAGGGCGCGCGCAGCTCCAGCACTTTGAAAACGCGCATGCACTGAAGAACAATCCTGCCATTCTTGAATCATGGGGGATTGCTGACGAGAGCATTGAACGAATCATGAATGAAAAAAAACTCCCTCGTGCGAACGAGATTTTACGCGAAGCACTCCTCGATAGTTCGCGATGGGGTGGTGCAGAGTTCGCGAAAAAGGCGAAGCAGTCTCTGCAGCTGCTCAATGAAGACTATTTCAAGGACTTCAAGGATGACGAGGTCGTAGCCGATTTCCTCGACCTCCCATCCAGTGTGAAGAATATCCCGAAGAGTATTCCCACCGGTGTCATCTCGGATGAGCCCGATATCGACGCACTCCAACTCAAGCATGGTCCTATCGAGGGGTCGAACCTGCGACTAGGCAAGGCTCTCCAATTCTGGGACTACTTGTGGGAACGCTCGAATCTCGATCGCCATCTCCCTGAAAGCATGAAGAGTGCTAGTGCCACCGCGCGCACCGCTTACATCCACCGCGTTCTTCGTGAGCGACATAACAAACGATTGACAAATTATAGACAGGGTATACCCGCTGTGCCTCTTCGCCTCTACCGAGGATTCTTCAACCCAACGGCAGAAAAGGAGCGTCGACTCTTACTCAGTGATCAGGTAGCGGAACTACGCGATACATCCTATCAGTTCATGCTAAATGTCTACCCTATAGACTATATCATGCGTGATGCACAGGGCATAAAAACCCTGGTAAAGAAGCGTGAGAAGTTGCGCCGCAAGCATATCGTGCGCGTCGCAGCAGAGGTGATACATCGTGCGCTGGGACGCAGTAAGGCGGAGAGCGTGGAATCAATACGCTGGCAGGTCAATGAATTCTACCGCCACTACAGGACTTACCCCATCATGGGTCGCTGGGCTAAGGAGGTGGATGTCTTTCGCTTCAAGAATCTGGAGCACTACGCGCACTACTCACCAGAGCAGATAGAGGAGATTAATCTACCTGATGAGTTTTTTCAAGCCGCGCACACTCTATTCGGTATGGAACGAAGCATCGATACCCTCTACGAAATCATACCCCAGATGGATGACTTCCAGCGACTCATCGCACAAGGGAAGACACCTGCACAGGCTTATTCAGACATCCTCTGTCGTGAGCTAGAGATAGATCCTGCGGAGTTCAAAGAATATCCTATGAAACTCATTACTCAGGATGCGAAGAAGGCAGATCTGAGTAAGATTAAGGAGAATAACAGCAAGGCCTCCGCCCAGTATCAGAAAATCACAGGTGTGGAGCTGGAAGAGGCTGAGGGCACGGAAGGCGGCACTTTCTGGCGCACACGCTTACCCGACCATTCCTACACGCGCTGGCATGCGAATAAAGAACAGGCGGAAATGGATCTTGTCATGAGCACCTACTCCTTATTCCGCCCTCTTGGGGAGAATATTCATGAGCATTTTGTTCATAATGAGGATTTCAATCTCGAAAACTACCTCCTCGATGAGCCTAACCAGTACAGCGCCTTCGACGTCATCAGCGCTCAGGCATTTACAGATATATACAGCCAGCATGTGATGGCTGTCGCTACGGGCTTACCTGGTCTGGAGTACAAGCGTATCAAGCAGAGGGTGGGTAAGAATCATTCACAGAAGCTTCTGGAGTTCACCCCTATTGAAGACTCTCTAACCTATATGAAGAAGTTCTCCATGGATGAGCTCTCCACTTCCAGCCCCTACTCACTCTTACGTGCTCGTAGTTATGCGTACTGGAAGAGTCAGCTGAATATTAATGTAAATGATATTCAGCATATAGCAGACGAGCTCGTCGGACTGCAGGTACTTAGCCCGAGCCAGAGGAAGGCCATCTTCATTAATCCCGACTCTGCCTTATATGATATACCTGTACAACGCTTGAATGAAACACAAAAATTCCTTACGCCCGAGCATAAGGATGCTCCCAAACTCAAGAAGAGACAGCAGGATGACATAGCCTTCATCCTGACGAATTTCTCTATGGATTACCTCGTGGCGACAGCCGATGAGCATCCTCTCCCCAACTCCTTCAAGACGTGGCTACGCCTCTCAGCGCTCTGCCCCCAGGAAGAACAAGCAGAAGTGCCGAAGAAAGTACTACTGGGGAAAAATCGCTTCAACCTCCTGCGCTGGACTAACAGACAGATTGCGATGCGCCTCCAGCAGCGAGGAGATGTGTACACAGATATCAGAGCTAGACGCGAGAAGATAGAGCAGAGTAGCCTCATCCCCCAGCTGCTTGCCTCACTAGGGTTAAATAAGAATGACAACTACGAGCGCTCGTGGAGTCATTACTTCGGCGGTGAGCATATGGTCAAAACACAGGATGAAAAGCTCTGGTCTCTCCTCGTCATGCCTCGCAAGATATGGGATAGAACCGTCCCTAGCACGAAGGGCTGGATATACGAGAATATCAGCGATAGCTACGGCACTCAGAATGATCGAGAGTCATTGTATGGGTCACGCGAGCAATTCGATCAAGCTATATATACTCTAGACGATGTACTGCGAGATTACCCTGAGCTGCGCCGTGTAGACTTGCTCCCTGACGGGGATAATAGGATTATTTCTCTAGATCTCGACGACAGAAGTCAGGAGAGTGAGCTACTTACTGAGACTCAGTTTAACCCCATCCCTTGGAGTATACCGAATGACGTGAACGAAGGCTACCAATTCGGCGGCCGCGTCACCCTCCCCGACTATCTGGTGAAGGATGAGAGAGTCCTGCCCTCACTGCGATTACTACATGATCTGCGTCTCTTTAATTCGCGTCGCGCCATCTTGGACGAAACTGGCATCTGGTGGGATGGAAAACACTACGGGGTGGATCATGATCTCTTACCCGGACTAGGCGACCAGTGGTCAGCGGAGCGTCCTCTGACAAGCATGCTTCCCATCATTGATGAGATTCAGAATCGCATAGAAACAGAGGGAGGAGGAAAGGCTCTGAAGTTCATGGATATCACCTTCAAACCTATTGCTGAAAAGCTAGATCTTAGCCCCATAAAACACGCAGTCATCTACCGCGATGAGTACTTCCCTTCCCATACAATTCGTCTGATGCCAGGTAACGTGATGGCTGACTCACCAACCCTACGAGCTCCCTTCTTCTGCGAGGTACGCAGTGGAGTCTACTTCCACAAGAATCGACATCTACCCGATCCAGCACAAGCAGAGAGAGATCCCATGTATACGAATCTTAACTTCTACTTCCCCTACCAGATCCGAGACCATAATGAGAGTAGACATCAGGCTACTAGTCAGGCGACTTCTCACTACCTCATCGAGCGCGTCATCAACGGGCTGGACAACCCAGAATTCGCTGAGCGATTAGATCAGGGAGAAGCCGATGTGGAGAATCTACTCGTCGAGCTCTACGAAGACTCCGGTCTCTCCTATGACCTCTCAACGAAGTCGTTAGACGATCTTACACCTGCTCAACTCACAGTCCTAAGGATATGCTATGGAATGGTACAGCTCGCCTACGGCACTAAAAAGAAGACCGCCTACAAGGAACTCATCAGTTTCACTCGAAGGCTAAGAAAAAAACCGCAGGGAATCCAGCGTCTCGCGCTAAATATCTACGACATGCTCGAACGTCAGAACCGTCAGTCAACTCACGAACGAGACAAGGCTATACGCGATGGGCTTCTCATCGAGAAAAACAAGCCGGGTCGCAGGCCTACTCCGAAGGACTATCGCAATCTGAAAAAGAAGTACGAGCAGGGAGCTCACTGGTACGACTTAGGTATATAATGAGCTTCCATCATCAATCAACCGAAAAAAGAAACACACATCTATGGATTATCGATCATTACTCCGTGGCCGCCTTGACAACCAGCTCTGGCGACTCAGCTACCTCTACTGGATAGAAAACAAGGCTGGACAGATGCAGCGATTCAGCATGAATAGCGCCCAGCGACGCGTCTACGATGGTATGCATGAACGCAATGCCATCCTCAAGGCACGCCAGCTCGGCATATCCACCTTCGTGAGCCTCCTCATGCTAGACCGCTGCCTCTTCCAGCCAAACTACCACGCCGGCATCATCGACAAGGCACTCCCCGACGCGGAGCAAAAACTAGGAAAAATCCGCTTTGCATGGGAAAACCTCGACTACGAGCCCCCACATGCCAGCCTCGAGGAGCAGGCTCTCGCCCAGCTCGGTCGCCTTATCAAGGAGCAGACTGGGCAGCTGCGATCGGGGAAGCAAAGCCCCATCACCGACACACGCTCGCGCATAGGCTTCAGCAATGGCAGCGACATCCGCATCGGTACCACCCTACGTGGTGGTACTATGCAGATGCTACACATTTCTGAGCTCGCGCATACTTCCGTTCATAGCCCATGGCGTGCGCGAGAGATACGCACAGGCGGGATTAACACCGTGCCTCAGACTGGCAGCATCTTCCTTGAGAGCACGCACGAGGGTGGACGATTCGGTGTGAACTACGAGTTCATGGAGCAGGCTATGGAGAATCGAGCGAAGGAGGAGCTCAGCCCCCTTGACTTCAACTTTTTCTTCCTCAGCTGGTTTGACCACGATGAGTACCAACTCAAAGGGCGCAACTCATGGTCAGATCGCCTCGCCCTCTATTTCCACAAACTCGAAACAGAAAGCGGCATCCAGCTCAACAGCAGGCAGAAATGCTGGTATGCGCGCATGGAGAATACCATGGGCAGCAGCATGCAGCAGGAGTACCCCTCTACCCCCGATGAAGCATTCGCCACTGGGAATGAAGGCTCTATCTATGGCAGACAGATAGCGAATCTCCGAGAGCAAGGGCGCATAGGTAGTGAGTTCGAGCTGCATCCTGACGCAGCACTATACTGTTCATGGGATCTCGGACTTAGTGATCACACTGCTATATGGCTCATGCAGATCGTAGGCGGAGAGGTCTACTGGCTCGACCATTATGCCACGAATCAGCAGGGCATAGATCACTTTGTGAATCATATCAAGCTCTGGGAGGAAAAGTATGGAAAGATAGAGGAACATTACCTCCCGCACGATGCTGCCCATCGAGACCCACATGGACACTCATATGTGGAGAGCCTCGCTCGCCGAGGCATCAGTTCGGTGCGAGTCGTCCCACGCACTCCTGATATCTGGCGCGGCATTAATCAGCTTCGAAGCTTACTCATGCGCAGTTGGTTCCACCCTAACACGCTGAAAAATAAGCTTAATTACAGAGGTCTAGAAGAACCTAGCGGCCTGCGCTGTCTCGAAATGTACCGCACGACTCCCCCGAGCGAAGGTGGAGCGATACGTGACACGCCACTGCATGACCAGCACTCACACTCAGCAGACGCTGCACGCTGCTTTGCGGAGGCATTCTCCCATCACATGGTGGGTAGCACTCCCTGCAAAGGTAAAAAGAAAACAGCCTTAATGGCTTGATTGTAGACAAAAAAAGAACAACCCCATTCGTGTTACTCACGAAATGGGGTTGTTCTCAGGAAGTTGAATCTAGTCGGGAGACTGATATATTTACATATGTGATGAGGGCTATGAAACCTCATTTAATATAAAGTATACGCAAGTGTAATAGATCTTCTTTCAAATTTTTACTATTTTTCTAAAAAACTCTCTTTTTTCTTTCAAATTTTGAGATCTAATAAGAGAAAAATAAATCAGGGCGACACATTTCACAACGTATCGCCCTGCTCTTACTTACACCTACTCTATGAAAAAACAGTTGCCTGTTATTTAAGAATAACCAGAATAATCTGGATATTATTAATACGTGCAGTCTATATAATTTCTTTCACTTTTTTTATAAAAAGTGAGTCTAGCTGTATTCTACCTCTGATATGAAGAGCTACCCAAAATAATATAAAGCAATAAATATAAAGAGACAACTAAAAGAAAACTACTGATTAAATTTATTTATTTTGTTTCAGACTTTTTTATAGAAAAACTTTTTTCTAGCTTCTCTCGCTCTGCGAGAAGGCGGCGGTACGCCCTTTGCTCTTTCGCTGATAATGACTGCTCTCCCTCACTGAGCAAGTTCTTTTTTTCTGCATAGTCGCGTGATAGATCATAGAGCTCCTCTTGTGACTCACCCACGGTGATGAGCTTATACTCACCATCAGTCAGTGCATCTGACGCACCGCGTCGTCTGTTATTAGACTCGGCATAGGAGATCAGGCGATGCGGTATACTCTTTTTACTCGTGCTGCTGGCAAAACTGTAGCTATCCTTATACTGAGGTAGCTCCCCTCCTGCCAGCTCGATAATGGTGCTAAACATGTCCGTAGCGCAGATAGGACGCGAATCTCTCACCCCATAGCGTGTAATGCCAGCACCAGTAATAAAGAGTGGCACGTGTATACCACCTTGGTATACTGATCCCTTTGCTCGGGCTTCTCCCACGAGCTGGCGCTCTGTACCGTTATCACCCATAAAGATGATGATCGTGCGATCACGCGTCTCTGCAGGCATGCTCCTGATCAAGCGCCCTATCTCTGTATCCATCGCTTCTATCATCGCGTAGTAATATGGCAAGGGGTTTTTATCTATATCATCTTGCTCAGCACTGAGATTTTTATTGCTATGTAATTCCGGTGGCGGAAGATGAAATGGCGTGTGTGCCGCATTATAGTTCAGCCAGCAAAACCAGGGTGAATCTTGATCCTTAATCCACTTTAGGGCTTCATTTGTAAGATTCGTACTATTATAAACGCGACACCTTTCAGTATCAGTACCACGTATCACTGGACCTCGAGAAAAGTTACGCACACCGCCACCCATGGTTCCAAGGAAATGATCGAATCCATAGTCCTTCGGATAAAGAGGGGCTTTCGATAGATGCCATTTTCCGATGATCGCTGTGCTATAGGAGCGCTTAGTTTTCAGATAATCTGCGAGCGTGGGTGTATTCGCATCTAAAGAATCCCCTACCTGCGTGACTCCACTTCTCGTCCCATACTGCCCTGTCAAGAGGTTAGCGCGCGTGGGAGAGCTGAGTGGTGAAGCCCACGCATTTGTGTATATGACTCCGCGCTTTGCTAAGGCATCTAGTGTAGGTGTATGAGGAGGATCTATGTCTGAGCTCGGATGCTGAGAAAAATGAAGATAATTTGCACCTATATCATCGGCTAATATGAAGAGAATATTAGGTGAAGTGCCGGCATGCGCCAGAGCGCTAAAGGTGATGAGTGATATAAGGCTTTTCATCTAGTATCTCAGAACGTATCATTTATGGGGAAATCTACAGAAACTCTTGTAGAAAAGAGCGATATTTAAGCGTTCATTTATATATATGATAAGACTTTTCATTCTTACCCTCCTTCCCTACACTCTTCTAGCTCAAGAAAAGAGCTTCCAAACGAAGAATGGGATGGTACTAGATAAAGATACAGGGCTCATATGGACACAGTCTCCAGATATCAATAAAGACGGTAAGATCAATGCCGCTGATAAACTCAGCTACGACGATGCTATCGCTTATGCGAAGAAGTGTCGAGTCGGAGCTAAGAGTGATTGGCGTGTTCCCACTATTAAAGAGCTATACTCTATCATCGATTTTCGTGGAGAGGATATTAGTTCCTATCGTGGGGATGATACCAAGGGGCTACGTCCATTCATAGACACGAGGTACTTCGACTTCGGTTACGGAGATGTCGCGAATGAGGAACGCCTCATCGATGCACAGATGCTTAGCAGTACCCTCTATACCTCGACAACGATGCGAAGAAATGAAACGGTATTTGGCGTCAACTTTGCAGATGGGCGTATCAAGGGCTATGGCATGGGGGTAAATAGGCGTAGCGGTAAGGCTAAAACCTTTTATGTCTATCTCGTCCGCGGAAAACAAGGCTATGGGGAAAATAAATTTGTTGATAATAAAAACGGTACTATTACAGACAAGAGCAGTGGGCTTATGTGGAGTAAAGCTGATAGCGGAGAGGGCATGAATTGGAATGCGGCTATCACCTACGCTAAAGAATCACGCCTAGGCGGATACTCTAACTGGAGACTACCCACTGCTCAAGAGCTACAGTACATCGTAGACTACTCACGCAGTCCTGATGCTACCCAATCAGCAGCTATAGATCCGATATTTAGCAGCACGAGTATCACCAATGAGGCGAATCAGAAAGATTATCCAGCCTTCTGGACCAGCACCACTCACCTCTCTCAGCGTCCCCAAGGGCGCGAGAAGTCAGCCTGCTATATCTGCTTTGGGCGAGCCATGGGCTGCATGAACGGCACATGGATGGACGTTCATGGTGCAGGCTCTCAACGCAGTGACCCCAAGCAGGGAGATGCTTCACGCTTCCCCCAAGGACGTGGGCCACAAGGAGATGCCATTCGCATTGACAATTACGTGCGTCTCGTACGTGATATCAAGAAATAAGATCGCCAGGCTGCTTATAATTCACATCGAGTCTGGTAAGAAGAATAGCAAGAATAGCATTATCAGCTCAATATGGGCATAAAATCAGGGCGGTACGTTTCACAACGTACCGCCCTGCTCTTACTTACACCTACTCTATGAAAAAACAGTTGCCTGTTATTT
>CAYJLR010000011.1:0-27629 GCA_964370895.1 uncultured Akkermansia sp.
CTTCACAGGCTATCATAGTCTCGCGGCTCTTACGCGCGACACCACCGAGTGTGCCACCCGAGGGGCTGGGACGGATGAAGGCATTCTGATGCCCGGAGAGTTCTTCCATACGTGTCTTGTCACCCATGATAGAGCCCTTTGATAAGGTACTAGAGGGGTCGATGGCGAGTACGGCTACCTTCAGACCTTTCTGGCAAAGGTAGGTGCCGAAGGCCTCGATGAAGCTGGATTTACCCGCACCGGGTACGCCTGTGATACCGACCCGCATGGCGCGACCCGCATGAGGGAGTAGCTTCGCGATGAGCTGACGGGCAGGCTCTTGGTCACGTGCAGCATTACTCTCAATGAGGGTGATGGCGCGGCCGAGTTGGGCGGTGTTACCCGCGAGTACTCCTTGGGCAAGGGATTCGGGGTCAAATCGGGAGGGGCGAGCGGGCTTGGCAGGTGTGGTCATCTGGTCAGTGATGGTTTGTGTTGCACAACATCCTACTCCTTTCCTGTGTCATGATCAAGACTTTTACGTTCTGGCATTGACAGATCTGAGTCTAGTAAGTATGATGCTGAGCGTATGACAGATCTTCGCCCAGATAGCCCCTCACATGCAGAAGCCGCGCTTATCTTTAAAGCCTTTTGTGATGAGAAACGTCTAGTGATTCTCTCGACATTAGGAGTGGGGGAACACTGTGTGTGCGATCTAGCGAATCGCTTAGGCATGGGGCAGTCAGCCCTGTCCTACCATATGAAAATCCTCGTCCGCGCCGGCATTGTGCAAGCACGACAGAATGGGAAATGGACGCATTATAGTATCAACGCATCTGCGCGTGAGCCCATGGCAAATCTTCTCTTGCAGCTGACTGAAATACAGGCAGATGGAGAACAAAAAACCACCTCAACTTCCTGCTGCTCTTAGCCGCGGCAGAAAATGATACGGTAGGTATTCAGAAGAGTGGTCAAGATAGAGCATCGCATTTGCTCGACGCAATCCCACGCATACCAATAAGTGCTAGTCTTCTCATTCAGACTGCTAAATTGAGGCGTGAAGCTCCTCCATTGCTTTCGATTGATTACTTCTTTCATTCTTCAATTATTCCTATTTCGTTTGTGTAAGTATTAAATCACAGTCTTGTGATAGGAATATAAATATCACTATTAATAGGCGGAATCAAGATAATTTGCTATTTGTTATATTCGAGATATGAAAAATATACTAAAGAATTTACTCGTCAGCGAGGAGTGATCGCAGTTCGTCTTGGCTTAGATGACTCAGCTGGTCAATAAGTTCTTGCTTCTGCTCATGAAGCTTCATGATGCGCTCTTCGACGCTATGTTCGCAGACGAGTCTGTAAAGTGTGACGGGGCGTTGCTGTCCCACGCGGTGGGCTCGCGCTGCAGCCTGAGACTCGATGGCGGGATTCCACCACGGGTCAAGAAGAATGACGTAATCTGCGGCTGTGAGATTAAGTCCACTGCCCCCAGCTTTCAATGAAATGAGAAAAATATCATGCACCTTCTGCTGTGCTGCTTGGAATTGATCGACGAGCTTTTCTCGCTGAGAGGCAGCAGTGCTGCCATCGAGGTATAGGGGCTCTTGGTCGAATTGGCGGACTATTTCCTCGGATACAATCTTTAAGACATCCGTGTACTGGCTGAATACGAGAATCTTGTGCCCATTCTCTTTCAGCCCATGCAGCATATCCATCAGTTTATCTAGCTTAGCCGAGCGCGTGAAGTCCGGATGTACGAGACTAGGATGGCAGCAGAGGCGTCGCAGCTTGGTGAGTTCGGCTAGTACAGATAGAGGTGAGGATGAATCATCCTGTTGGTTTAAAGTGCGGAGAGCGCGTCGGCGTACAGCTTCGTAGAGGTGACGCTCGCTTTCGGTCAGAGTGATGGGGATGGTGATTTCTGTGAGACTGGGGAGGTCCTGCAGAACTTCATCCTTGCGACGACGCAAGATGAGTGGAGCGAGTAGTGAGTGGATCATGTCCCTGCTGTCAGGATTCTTCATGCGCTGGAGGAAGGTGCGCAGCTTGCCAAGATGCCCAGGGTTGAGGAATTGCATTAAACTCCAAAGATCGCTGAGGTGGTTTTCTACTGGCGTTCCAGTCACGCAGACACGGAAGGAGGCACGGAGCTTTCTCAGGCTATAACCGCGCTTCGAGCGAGGGTTCTTGATCGCCTGCGCCTCATCGAGAATAAGAGCATTCCAGTCACGCTCAGCGAGGGTAGGGCGGTGGAGTATATGACCGTAGCTTGCGATGCAGATGTCACCAGCGCTGAGCTCGGAGATATCCTGCTTCATCTCGCTGAGTAAGTACACTCGGAGGTTGGGAGCGAAGCGGGTGATTTCATTTGCCCAGTTGCGCAGCAAAGAGAGTGGCGCGATGATGAGGCTAGCACCCTCCGTCTGCTTATTGAGCAGGAGGCTGATGATCTGGACAGTTTTACCTAGCCCCATATCGTCCGCAAGACAGCAGCCTAGTCCATGTTGCGCATGAGCGATGAGCCATTGTACACCCAGTTCTTGGTAAGGTCGTAGGCTGGCGTGCAGTCCCTCTGGAGGCTGCCATGTGGGGAGTTTATGCCGCTGTATAGGCAGAGAAAGGTGTTCAGAGGGGAGCTCGTTGGCTTCCCAATGTTCGCTGACTGTCAACAGTGTGCTTCGAGGTAAGAGATAGCTAGTACCATGTTTTTGGCTGCCTTCTGAAAGGAAGAGAAGCTGACGAAGCTGGGAAGACTGAAGTGGCAGGAATTGCCCTTTACCGAGTGAAAGGTATGAGCCTACGCGCTGCTCGTAGAGGCGCAGGAGCTGCGTGACGCTGTAGACTTCACCGTTTTCTAATTCGAGCTCACCGCCCAAGGAGAACCAATCTCCGCTTCTCCCTGAGAACTCGAGAGGGATAGCGCATTTGGGGGTGCTGAGGATGTGCAAGTTCTTTCCGCCCTGCCAGAGAATTTCTAAGGCGGCGCCTCCTTGGGCATAGGCTTGGATTTCGCTGTAGCATTGGAGGCAGTGAGCAAGTCCATTGATCTCCCAATCCCACGCTAGTGGGATTGTAGGCGCGACTCTCAGGCTCGGGCATTCCAAGAGAAGTTCATCGAGAATCCTGTCCTCATCCGCCTTGATGCGCTGAATGAGCTTTCCTTTGATGCGCTCCACGCGATCCGCGCTCTTGTAGTAGAGAGCTGAGTCGGGGTGGATGCGGAAGCTGAGGCGTAGATGTATCGTCTCGCCATGGAAATGAATGAGCAGCTGCGGAGCGAGCTCCTCAGGGATAAGTGGCTCGTTCTCTGTGCTATCATCCTTGTGAGTACTCGCGTAAGCAGCCTTGAGATTCGCAAAGAGACGGGGGTGTGCCTCCTTAGAGAGGGGGAAGCTGCTCTGCTCAGGTGTCGCACCGAGAGCCAGCCTTAACTTCTCCAAGCGCTCATTCGGATAGAGGATGCAATAATGGCCATCAGCCTGAAACTGTAGGTGATAAAAATCCGATTCACACGGCATACGTATAATCATATCCTCATCACGCAGCTGCACTTGGAGCTGAGCCTGCACTGCTTCGAGAATGGTGGATTCGCGCGTGGCTGAGTTGACCTGCCCTATGCGGATGCGTGGGTGCTGCGCAAGCGAGGCAAAGGCGTGGCGCGTCAGTTTCCACTTCGGCTGGCTCTCGCTGAAATCCTGCTCTATAAAGGGAAGCAATGCTCTATCCTGCTCACAGAGATAATCATCATAATGCCCCTTCTTCATCTGCTCCAGTGCGACCGCGCGACCACGCCTCTCGCGCTCATGGTAAGGGGTGAGTATGCGCGGCTCAATCGTCTGAATAGAGCTATCTGCTGACAGCAGAATATCCCAGTATATCTTCTCAGAGGGAGGCTGACTTGCAGGCGTCGCTGATCGCGTCTTCTTTGCCTTGATAGGCAGGGGCGCTATATCCGCATGGATGAAGCTTAGTAACTCTCGCGCCTGATCTGCACCCTTCACTAGCTGATGGCTGAGAGCTGTTGATGCGAGATAATGCGCGAATAAGTTCTCTCCAGCTGCCGCCAGTGCACGCACAGCGCGCAAGACCTCATCTGCTGGCGCTGTGCCGATGGATAAAGGAAGCTGAGAAGTCGTCAGCATGTGTAGGAAAAAGACCAAAGGATGCTCTATAAGCGAGGAGAGTTTAGCAGGAAGATAATCCCTGTTTAGCACGAGATCAAGCAGCTCCAGCTCCTCCAGTACATGCCGCTCGGGTGCGTCTGGCTCTAGTGTGGGAATGAGGGATTGCTCAGCTGCATTAAGCCATTTTTGCACGACACTCGCGCTGGCTTTACGCAGGATGGCATTCAAGATGCCAAGAATGAGAGTGGCCTCTAGCTGCTGGTGCTGGATGATCTGCAATCCTAGAAGCGTATGGGTGAAGCATTCACTGAAGCAGCGATGTGCTTCGACGAAATCCCCTTCCATCATCAGGCATGAGGCCTTCGCTACTCGTGCGGTTTTCTGCTCTTCTGTGAGCTCACGCAGGCGATGAATGTCACCACGTCTCGCTAGCCAGAATCCCTCCAGCTCACTGCTCAGAAGGGATAACTCAGGGCTAAGCTCAGCGCGGGAAGGGAAGACAGGTACTTCTCCTATGCATCCGAGAGCATGGCGACGTGACAGCAGGACGATGACCTCCATACGCGCTGCTGCATCGGGGATGAGGTCGTGGTCACGTAGCTCATCTCCTAGAACTTCGCGCCAGAAGATCTGATGATCGCGGTCGGGGAGCCAGCCTAATTGCTTTGCGCCACCATAGTTGAGGAATAAATGGGAAAACAGCTCCTGATCACCCAGCACGAGAGCCTGACGCGCCCGTGCACGCAGCAGAGGGCTACCAGGGATGATGGCTTGAGATGCACGCCATTCTTCGAGAGTGTCTGCGGATTCTCTGAGAGCGGGACTACTCTTGAGCAGGCTACGGAGCTCGCGAAGGGAGGGCTGGGAGCGTAGTGCTAGTCTTCCTTCTTCACGAAGGAAACCGCCAGCCTCTAGCCTGACCTCGCTGAGGGGATCTCCCCCTGCGAGAAGTTTTTCATGCCTGAGCCGCTTGAGCTCGTGAAGCTCGAGTGAGCCTGCGAGGGCACAGAGGGAGTAGAGATCATCAAGATTAGCTTGAATATCACTCCATTTCATACCCTCATCCTATAAGAAAGCCACTGCGATATTAAGGCGAAATACGCTTCGTTTTTTCGCAATATCAGTCTAATAATGAGGGAATTTGCTCGAAGGTCCGTATTTGTTGCTTCCCTTCTCGCTATCCAAGAGAGAGAAAACGAGTATGATTACTGATAGTACCCCAGTGATAATAGTGAGTAGAGTTATTTCTTCTGACTTGAAATTGAAAAATATGTCCAGAGACTGCATGACAATACCCATGATCAATGAAAGGGTAGGTATGTATCCCGCGAAGCCCACATCGTGGAAGCGTCGGATAGTCACCCCTAAGAGAGGAAGCATAAAGAGATACCCCACTACTATAGTGAGAATGCAGAATATCTGTACACTGCCGCCTGCTTCTAGCATCCCTTTTAAGCTCGTCATCTCAGCCATTTTTGCCTCCAGAGCTTGCGAAGCCTCTTGCGATTCAGTGTACTCTAGCTGCATTGCAGTGGGAAAAACATTCATTAGGAGTGTGATGCCTAGTCCTAATCCTGCAGGAATGGAGAAAATGATATTAAATAGAATAAAACTCCAGTATTCCTTACGCGTTGCGCGGCCCTTGAAGCAGGCGTAGCGTCGCATGCAGCTCGTGAAGTGAGCCCAGAGCGAGGATTTAGGATCAGGGGCGACTTCCTTGGTGCATGCTGGGCATCGCAGTAGTACTGCGTCTTGCGAGACCTCCTGCTCCTTCGCGCAATGAGGGCAGCTGAGTGTGGTGGATATACTGGATACCGGTGTGACTTCCGTCTCATCCTTGCTTACCATGCCTAATAAGTCATTTAGTGTGACCCATTCATTCCCACCGACGGCGGCGACGAGGGTAGTCGCTTCGATTTCGCCCATAGAGAGCTTCGCTTCCAACTGTGGGCGACTAAGAGGCCCCATAGGCTTCTTGTCATGGCTGAGGTAATAGTAAGATTGATCCTGCATACATGTCATATATAGCATGCTTCCTCACATAAGGTCAATAAAAAGCCAGCTTCATCATGAAGATAAAGCTGGCTTGAGAGAGAATTACTTAGCGTATTACGCGTCTGCGCTGCTGAAGTCAGCCTTGCGCATGTCGCCATGCTCCATGAAGGCACTGTGCATCGCGAAAGCCTTCTTGAGGCAATGCTGCGTGTGACCTACTGGGGTGAGGGCGATGTACTGGCGCAGGCTCTCGCGGTATTCGGGATCGGCGCAGTTTTCAATGATAGCTTCTGCACGCTCGCGTGGGGAGAGTCCGCGAAGGTCTGCCACACCATGCTCCGTGACGATGACGTCGACGTCATGCTCCGTGTGGTCGGTGTGGGACACCATAGGAACGATGGCGGAGATAGCTCCCTTCTTCGCGACGGATGGGCAGGAGAAGATCGTGAGCGCACCACTGCGGGCGAAGTCACCAGATCCACCGAGACCGTTCATCATGGTCGTGCCATAGAAGTGTGTGGAGTTCACATTACCGAAGAGGTCTACCTCGATGGCTGTGTTCATGCAGATGAGACCGAGGCGGCGGGAGATTTCTGGGTTATTAGAGACTTCCTGAGGACGCAGGACGATCTTGTCCTTGTAGAGACCGAAGTTATCATACATCTCAGCGAGCTGATCGTCAGAAACGGTGAGGGAGCAGCCAGATGCGAAGGCGCAGCGACCCGACTTCATGAGACTGATGACGGAGTCCTGAATCACCTCTGTATACATGCTGATAGGGGGAATGGTAGCAGAGCGGCCGAGAGCTGCGAGCACCGCATTAGCGATGTTACCCACACCACTCTGGATGGGAAGGAAGCCTTCAGGGATGCGGCCTTCGGCGTATTCCTTTTCAAGGAAAGCGACGACATTGTCACCGATCTTATCTGTGAGAGCATTGCCGTCCTTGAAGGGGGCGATGTGATCAGGCTGGTGGGATTCCACGATACCGACGATCTTCTCAGGATCGACCTTCAGCGTCTTCGTGCCGATACGGTCGCTGGGGCTGTATACGTCGTATGCCTTGCGATGAGGGGGATCGAGTGGCATGTAGATGTCATGCATCTCCGCGAGCTCAGGATTGTGGTAGGTATTCAGCTCGATGATGATACGTTCTGCGACAGCGCAGTAAGTAGGGCTGTTACCGCCACCTGTTGTGAGGGTGATTTCACCATCCTTGGTGATGGCCGCGGCTTCGATGATAGCCGTGCGAGGAGACTTCAAATAGCCGTAGCGAACGTGCTGAGGCATGAGGGAAAGATGCATGTCGCTGTAGTCGCAGTCGCGGCTGTTCAGGCGAGCGCGGAGCGTGGCGTCACTTTGATAAGGGTAGCGGTGACCGAGGGCATTTGCCTCAGCGAGTACACCGTCGGCAAGACCGCTTGTCGATGCACCTGTGTAGACATCCACCTTGTAGCTACGACCAGCTGCGTGCTCAGCCTTAGCCTTTTCGGCGATGGCACTAGGCACAACTTTTGGAGAACCTGCTGCGGTAAATCCGCTAAAACCAAGACATTCGCCATCTTCGATGATGGCCGCTGCTTCCTGTGGGGTTAATTTCTTGAATTCCATAACTCTAAATGCGCGTGGCAAGGAATTGTAACATGTAAAAGGCTAATGTCAAGGAAAGCTTTGTGATGAAGTTTATTAGTATCTGTTTTTTTCTTGATGCGGTTTTCTTGTTTGACAGACGGCTTTATTTGTGTGATTCTAGAAGTGGAATCTGTGTTCACGGGGATAGGTTTCACGTTAATTAAAAATCGAAAATGAAAATATCTACATCTCTCTACAAGATGCTGTTACTGGCATCTATTGCGACCGTGAGTGTCGCAGGCATGAGCTTTGGCGCTGAAATTTCAGTGAGTACAAATGGTGATGCTGCATTATTTACAGCTACTGCAGATGACGTCGTAATCCTTGATGTCAGTGGTTTTCTGGCATCTGGTAAACCCGCAGATCCAGCCCGAGTGGCGAATGCTGATATCAAGGTGAAAAACTGGAATATTATAAACGGCTATTCTCCTTCCACTTATACCTTTAATGGTGCTCTGACAAAAGCGGAAGATGCAGGTGCCGATGGCGGAAATATTACCTTTAACTGGAATGCTGGCCGAAACCAAATATACAATTTTAATGGTGATCTTTCAGGCTATGACGGTAATTTCTCAATTAATGGACAGGTGACACTCAACTTTGGTGGCGATAAGGCTACTGCGGAATCTCGTGAAAGTATCGCAGGCACTGGCAGTATCACAGTTTCTGCTAATGCGTTTGCAGCCCCAGTTCATTTTAATGTCACAAGCGGTACATCCACAGTGACGAATAGTTCGATTAATGTTGTTGACCTTCGCTTTAGCTCTTCTACTTACGATGTGAGTAGTTCTGTGGTAGCAAATGCACTTCATGTGAATGCTGGATCTACAGCGAACTTTAGCAATACAGTCACTAGCTCGACATCTCAAAATATCGCAGGTACTGCTAACTTCACTAACGTAGCGAGCTTCTCAGGTGCTAGTTCTATCACAGGAACTCTTGCTGTCGGTGCTTCTGGTACTGTTAACCTACTCGGTACGACAACAAACACTGGCTCGATCACTGTCGCGGCTGGTGGTACTTTAAATCTTAGCGGCACTTATACAGGGAGCGGGACAATTCTGAACGAAGGTACACTCACCTTCGCGAGTGATATCTTCATTAATCTCGAGAATATGACTTCTGTGGATGGTGTCTACACACTGTTCATTGGTGGAACGTCAGAGAGCTTTGCTTCGCTTACAGTTGATAATCTGACTGGCATCGTGCTCAGTGGTTATAGTGTCGTGTTCAATGCTAACGGTACTATCACGACCACTCTTGAGGCTGTAGAGCACACGTGGACATCTGCTACAGATATCACATGGCAAGCTGATACCATCTTCGAAGCTGATAAGGTATTCGCTTCGGGTGATATTCTCAATATCGAGTCAAATGCTACCATCACGCTGGGTGCGGACGTAACAGCTTCGCAAATCAACGTTGAAAGCGGATTTAACACCACTATAGATTCTGCAGGGCATACTCTCACAGTAGGTACTCTTTCGATCGCTGGTGGCATTACACTGCGTGGTGATTTATTAACTGCAGACACGGCTGTGGTTTCTGTAGGCGACACTGCTCAGCTTGTTCTTGAGCTAGGCGCAGGTATGGACGCGAATTATGCAGCACAGCTCAAAGACTATGCTGGTGATATCACAGTTCAAACTGGCACGCTCACTTATGCTAATGCTGCTGACCTGGGGAACATCAATACCGCTAGTGATATAACGGTAGGCGCAGGTGCTACACTTAGCCTCGCTGGTGGTAATGCTGGATTTGCAAGCGTAACTCTCGAAGATGGATCTAGACTGGCACTGAACAATATGTCAGGTTTCAGTAATGCTCTCCAAGCTACTGGTGATGTTACACTCTACGCGCACACAGCGGGTAGCTTCGTCAATCGCGATATCGCGGGAAGCGGTAGCATCACAAAAACAGGTGGCGCGAAGATCACCATCTCTGCGAACCAGACACATACAGGTGTACTGGATATTACGGAAGGTGAAGTTCAATTAGGTACGGGTGATACTATTGCTAGAGCAGTGGCTTACTCAGACATTATCGTCAGAGATGGAGCTACGTTTACCTTTAATAATGGTGTTACTACCTTCGCGCATATTCAATTAGACGGTGGTACATTCGCCAATAATGATGCGAGCACAAATGCTAGTACAATCGCAAAGCTGAGTGTGACTAAAGATAGCAACATTACCACAAACTGGAATGGAAACTACGCTATCGCTGAGTTAACAGGTACGTCAAATCTCAATGTCAGCGAGTCCGCTACGCGCACGACAGATCCTTTCTTCTTGAATGTCACGACGCTGAAGAACTTCAATGGAACGCTTAACATGGGGAATAAGGATCGCCTTAATCTCAGCATCGCAGCAGTCGATCAGGCGGTAGGTAATCATGCTATCATTGCTGATCTGCACGGCGGTTTGACTGGTGAAAACTTCAGCATGACTGGTGCTGGTACACTTGAGCTGCAAACTGGCTTGAACATGACAGGTACAGTGAGTCAGACAGGTGGTGGCTTGGTGGATCTTAAGCATGATGCCACAGTGGGTACACTTTCTATCTCTGGAGGTACCACGAATGTAGGAAGTAACCTCACAGTAACGAACTCTGCAAACCTCGCGGCAAACAGCAAGGTGACTGCTACTGGCTACGAGTTGCTGGGGCAGGGGGCAAGCTCAACCGTCTCAAAGGTATCTGCAGATACGAACATCACCCTAGCGCAGAATGCTATCAGCAATGCTGTCCTCACTGAGGCGACCCTGACAGTAAGCGCAGGACAGATACTCTCGCTGGATAATGTCTCTCTTTCAAACAGCACACTTAATCTGCAAGAAGGTACATTGGATGCGACAAATGTGAGCATGGCTAATAGCCAAGTGCAATCTACAGCGAGCAGCGTAGGGGCGCAAAATCTTACCCTGCAAGGTGGTGCGACAGAGTCCGTTCTTGTTTACACAATGACAGGTTTCGCAAATGATGTAAGCATATCTGATTCCCTGACACTTGATGTGACACTCACCGCTGCAATGTATGACGCTTTCGTAGCGCAGTATGAGGCTGAAGGTTACATCGGTTTCGAACTCGAAAACGTACTTGCCGGAAGCATTACTAGCGCTACTGGAGATATTACAGTGAATATCTTTGATGAAACTGGAATGCTCTACGGCGGATCAGGCCTCACGATCACTGATATCGCAACGAGCGCAGCTGGTAATGTGACAATCGTAGGGGTGAATTACATCCCTGAGCCTAGCACAGCCACACTGAGCCTCCTCGCTCTGGCAGGTCTTCTCGCTCGCCGTCGTCGCAGAGCATAATATGGCTAGAGTATAGACAAGAACTTAAACATCAGCAAGCCTGACTCGAAATGAGTCAGGCTTGTTTTGTAAGCGCGGCGATGATGACAGAAAAATGAACATGATGATAGGGAAGGAACTTGTGGGATGAATAAAATTATCGTTTAATAAGGACGTATGAAGCAATATATCATTCCTAGCGTCGCTCTTGCCGCCCTCGTTGCGCCTGCTCTACAGGCAGCCACATGGGAGACAAGCCTCCCCGCTGCCCTTGAAAAAGCAGCAGCAGAAAAGAAACAAGTTTTCGTCCTCTTCACAGGTTCTGACTGGTGCGGTCCCTGCATATCCACAAAGAAGAACGTTCTCAGCAAGCCTGAGTTCGAAGCCTACGCGGCAGATAAGTTCATCCTTGTAGAGCTCGACTTCCCACGCAATCCCCTGCCTGCTGCACAGGCAGAAGCAAACGAAGCCGCAGCTAAGAAGTATGATGTCACTGGTTTCCCCACATTCTTGATTCTTGATGAAAAGGGTAATGTGCTGAAGAAATCAGTCGGCGGAAAACGCGATCTCAATTCATTAATCCAAGCGCTCAAGTAAAAGAGGCATATCCGTAACAGAAAGCCCGTAGCATAGCTACGGGCTTTTTTTGTACAAGAATTGAAGAATTACTTAGTCCCCCTCTGGGCGCACGCCCACAGGCTCCATCATGAGGACGATAGCCTGCTCTTTCGCTATCGGGCGATGCATCGTGCCCTTGGGTACACAGATTCCTTCAAACTGTGAGATCTCTGTGCGCCCTGTCTCCGTTTCGATGATGATATTCCCCTCGAGTACGAAGAAGGCTTCATCCTCTTGCTCGTGCTTGTGCATAGGATACTCACCATGGAATACACCCACGCGTAGCACTGATTCACCCACGCGGCACAGCGATTCATTAAACCACGGACGCATCTTCCCCTCCAGTGTCTCAGCCACACTGATCTTCTCTAGATAGTCATACTTAATCTCGTTACTCATATGCTCTAGAGCCTAGCATAGTGTGCTCACGCGCTCAAGATCTTCAGCTAACAAAGTCGTAGAGAAGGGTAAACTTGCCCTACTTTTCCTTGACTCTAACAGGGGGGAGGTTTATCATCTCGCTGCGCTTGAAGAGACTTAATGATAAGTCATATAAAAGAGAGATTTTAACGATGAACCGCCACCCTCAACTCGCCATTCTCGTCATGCTGGGACTGGCTCACTGCCTCAATGATGTGCTGCAATCTCTAGTTGTGGCTTGCTACCCACTCATTAAAGAAGACCTGCATCTCAGCTACGCGCAAATCGGTCTCATAACCATGGCGTACCAAGCGACAGCCTCTCTCCTACAGCCACTCTTCGGCTACTTCCTTGACAAGAGACCATGGCCTTATCATCTCTTTATCTGCATGACCACGGCGAGTATAGGTCTATTCCTTCTATCTTCTGCCGCTAGCTTCATCGGTGTGATCGTCGCGGTGATGCTCTTTGGCGTGGGATCATCACTCTTCCACCCAGAAGGTTCGCGCATGGCGCACCTAGCAGCACAGGGAAAACGCAGCACGGCTCAAGCTATCTTCCAAGTCGGTGGCAACCTCGGCACATCCGTCGGGCCTCTGCTCATGGCGCTCGTGATCAGTACACGCACGGATCTGCACTACGGTCTTGTCTTCTGCATACTGGGTTACTTCGTTGCCTTTAAGATTGCCCGCTGGCTGAAGAGTATACCAAAGAGCCCCGTGAAGCTCGATGCTCTAGGTAAGCGTGAAATGCCTGTAAAGCCGCTGAGTACCTCACGCACAACATGGGTGATGGGGCTGCTCATGCTGCTGATTTTCTCCAAATTCTGCTATATGGAAAACATGCGTAGTTACTACACTTTCTACCTTATGGATGTGTATGGACTGAGTGTCTCAGCAGCGCAGCTTTCGCTCTTCATCTTTCTAGCAGGCTGTGCGATAGGCACACTGACTGGTGGCCCCATGGGAGATAAATGGGGGCGTGATAGAATCATCTGGTTCTCCATCCTCGGGGCAGCACCCTTTGCTGCGCTTGCACCGCATGCGGGGCTGTGGGGTGGACTCATTTTAAGCTTCTGCGGCAGTATGATGATATCCTCAGCATTCCCAGCTATCGTCGTTTACGCTCAGGAGCTATTACCAGGACGACTGAGTATGGTGTCTGGCTTGTTCTTCGGTATAGCCTTCGGAATCAGTGGATTGTGCTCAGGGTTGATAGGGGTGATGATTGACCATTACGGACTCGTGACTGTGATGTCTGTATGCGGACTCACCCCCTTGCTCGGCTGCGTGGCTGTATTCTTGCCGAAGTTGAAGCCATTGAAAGCTGAGTAAAATCCATCGCCTTGAGCGTTAGCGTTCAGCTCGCTTTTACGCTTCGCGACTTCGACGGAAGATACGAGTCGTCCTACGGAAGGGAAAGATGAGACGTCAGTGAGGGTGCTTATGAGTCAGCATGTGCACTAGTTTTTCTTTCTTTTCTCACTGATGTCCCGTGCTCTGCCGAGCTCAGTTTTCCTCCTGCACCACCGCGCGATGCTATGCATCGCTGCAGTATATTGCGAAAAAGCCTCCAACTCAGTGAGAGTTGGAGGCTGTGAATATTCGCTTGCGCGTCGGTTTAGCCGATGTGCGCGTTGAGCTTGTTCATGATGTCGATGGCGCACTCTGGGATGTTCGATCCTGGTCCGTAGACGGCGCATGCACCGTTGTTCAGAAGGAATTCGTAGTCCTGTGCAGGGATAACACCACCAGCGAAGACCATGATGTCTGGGCGACCAAGCTTCGTGAGCTCTTCAACGAGCTGTGGAAGAAGTGTCTTGTGACCAGCTGCCAGTGAGCTCATGCCGACCATGTGTACGTCATTTTCGACGGCCATCTTAGCGGTTTCTTCTGGAGTCTGGAACAGAGGACCTACGTCCACGTCAAAGCCGAGGTCAGCGTAGGCGGAGGATACGACCTTAGCACCACGGTCATGACCGTCCTGACCCATCTTAGCGACGAGGATACGTGGGCGACGACCTTCTTGCTCAGCGAAGCCATCAGTGAGGGCACGTGCTTGAGCGATGAGTGGTTCGTTGTCACCGTAGGTGCTGCCGTACACGCCTGTGATGAGCTTGATGGGTGCCTTGTGGCGACCGAAGTGGGCTTCGCATGCGTCAGAGATTTCACCGAGGGAGGCGCGCTTGCGTGCGCAGTCGATGGCTGCTGCGAGGAGGTTTCCTTCGCCGGAGGCTGCGATGTCACTGAGCTTGCCGAGGGCTTCTTGGCAGGCTGTGTTGTCGCGCTCAGCGCGGAGCTTCTCGAGGCGTGCGATCTGGCTGAGACGTACAGCGGAGTTGTCCACTTCGAGGATGTCAAGTGCGTCTTCTTGTGCAAGACGGTGCTTGTTCACACCGATGATTGGTTCTGCTCCAGAGTCGATAGCTGCCTGACGGCGTGCTGCGGCTTCTTCGATGCGGCGCTTTGGAAGACCGGATTCGATGGCCTTTGCCATACCGCCGAGTTCTTGTACTTCCATGATGTGCTTCCAGCCGAGCTTGATGAGCTCTTGGGTGAGGCTTTCTACATAGTAGGAGCCGCCCCATGGGTCGATGACCTTACAGATGTTTGTCTCATCCTGAAGGAAGAGCTGCGTGTTACGTGCGATGCGTGCGGAGAAGTCTGTAGGAAGCGCGATAGCTTCGTCGAGAGCATTCGTGTGCAGGGACTGTGTGTGTCCGAGGGAGGCAGCGAGTGCTTCCATGCAGGTACGTGCGACGTTGTTAAATGGGTCTTGCTCGGTGAGTGACCATCCCGATGTCTGGGAGTGGGTACGCAGGGCGAGGGACTTGGCGTTCTTCGGGTTGAAGGTCTTGATGATCTTCGCCCAGAGGACGCGTGCGGCGCGCATCTTGGCGATTTCCATGAAGTAGTTCTTACCCTGTGCCCAGAAGAAGGAGAGGCGAGGTGCGAATGCGTCGATGTCGATGCCTGCCTGGATACCAGCCTTCGCATATTCCCAGCCGTCAGCGAGGGTGTAGGCCATTTCCAAGTCAGCGGTAGCACCTGCTTCTTGCATGTGGTAGCCAGAGATGGAGATGGAGTTGAACTTCGGCATGTTCTGCGAGGTGTACTCGAAGATGTCAGCGATGATCTTCATCGAAGGAGTCGGTGGGTAGATGTAGGTATTACGCACCATGTATTCCTTGAGAATGTCGTTCTGGATCGTTCCCGCGAGCTGCTCTTGCTTCACGCCTTGTTCTTCAGCTGCCACGATGTAGAAGGCAAGTACAGGAAGTACAGCACCGTTCATCGTCATGGAGACGGACATCTTGTCGAGAGGAATGCCCGAGAAGAGTATTTCCATGTCGAGGATGGAGTCGACGGCGACACCAGCCTTACCTACGTCACCTACGACGCGTGGGTGGTCGGAGTCGTAGCCACGGTGGGTGGCAAGGTCGAAGGCGATGGAGAGACCCTTCTGACCAGCAGCGAGGTTGCGGCGGTAGAATGCATTGGACTCTTCAGCGGTGGAGAAACCTGCGTACTGACGCACTGTCCATGGACGGGAGACGTACATGGTGGCGTAAGGTCCGCGGAGGTTAGGGGCGATGCCTGCGGTGAAGCCGAGCTGGTTGCACTCGTCGTAGCTGCTCTTGTCGTAGCAGGGGGAGACGGAGATCTGCTCGTTTGTCATCCACTCAGCGCCTGTAGGGCAGCTGTTGGCAGTGACGGGCTTGACGGGGTAGTCAAGATTAGAGAAATTAGGGATTTTGCTCATATGAATGTGTGTGTGCAAAAGGTGTATATGCTGTTGCGGATGGATTAGAGACCCAGCTTGTCCTGAAGGGTAGCGAGGGTTTCATAGCAGTTTGCTTTCACGTGGATGAAGTTATCCACACCAGCTGACTTGAAGCTCTCGATGTGCTCGACTGGGTAGCCTGCAAGCAGGATGTACATGTCGGGGACGAGGGCACGCACAGCTGTGACGAAGCCAGGTACGATTTCAGGATAGCTGTCATCTGTGGAGCAGATGACGCATGCCTTACAACCTGACTCTGCAGCGAGCTTAGCGATTTCTTCCGGTGTATTAGCACCTGTGGCGTATTCTGTGTCGAAACCACCAGCGCGGAGGAAGTCCTGTGTGAAGTCTGCGCGCAGCTTGTGCTGACGAAGAGGACCTACGTTTGCGAGGTGTACCTTAGGACGTGAACCTGTAGCAGACTTGACGGCTGCAGCCTTGTCGAGGAGTGCTTCGAAGCGTTCGGAGAGGTGATGCATTTCCAGAGTGCGGGCGGAGTTGAATCCACAGTCGCACATGTAGAAGTCACCGAGAGCCTTCTGCATGGTGCAGCTGCTAGCACCGCTAGCGGTAGCTGTGGCGAGTTCGTTAATATCGCCGATGACGAGGTTTACTTCGTTTTCGGTACCGTTGTCTGTGGAGCAGCCTGTACCTGTGCAAGTGTCTTCGTCAGAAACGAGTGACTCTTCTTCGAGGTTGACGTACTTGTTGCAGCCTACGACTGTCTGGCGACGCTGGTCGACCATTTCGAGGCGCTTGGAGCAGATCGCTGCGACGCGATCCTGAACAGTGCCAGCCTTGATCGCTGCGTCCATGCCGCCTTCGGCTTCGATGCTCTGGAATGTGGCGTAGGCTTCCTTCGCGACAGTTTCCGTGAAGCTTTCGACGTAGTAAGAGCCACCAGCAGGGTCGACGACCTTGTCGAGGCTGAACTCACCTGCGAGCATGAGCTGCAAGTTACGTGCGATGCGTGTGGAGAACTCATCGGGCTTACGCACAGCGACGTCGAATGGGGAGACGTCGAGGCTGTCGACTCCACCGAGTACAGCGGAGAATGCCTGTGAGGTAGCGCGCAGCATGTTCACCCATGGATCGACCTTGCTGATCGTCCAGCTGGATGTGGTCGCGCCGAGCTTGATCTTCGCGGCTTCGTCGTTTCCTCCGCAGGCGCGGACGACTTCTGCCCAGAGCATGCGCAGAGCGCGCAGCTTGCAAACTTCAAGGAAGAGATTGTTACCGAGACCAGCGTTGAAACGGATGCGTGGTGCTACGTCGTTCACGTCGAGTCCCATGTCCACCATGGCGCGCAGGTAGGCTGTACCTGTAGCGAGCATGAAGGCGACTTCATCGGTAGCGGATGCACCTGCATTTGTGTAGGCGACGCCATTTACACCGATGGTGCAGAAGTCAGAAGTATTGTTTTCGATTGCCCACTTGGTCATCTGGTAGAGTGACTTAGTAGCACCGCAGTAGCCTACACCGCCGCAGAGACCGCCGCGTGTGATGAGCATGGTGAGTGGGTCATAAAGCATGCCACCCTGAAGTTTAGCAGGATCGCCACCCTGAGACTTGCAAGTCTCGATGAGGAGGCTGAGGCGTGGGAGTCCACAGCATGCAGCGTTAAAGTAAATTGGCTGTCCGCAGAGGTCGATGCCGTCGAAGGCCATCTTCCAGCTGTTGAGCGTGCGCAGGATGGTGCCAGTCTTGCAGGAAAGATTCACCGTGAGAGCTGTGGAGCCCTTTTCAAGTTCATTCTTCGCTTTCTTAACGAAGCCCTTTGGGCAGCGAGCGTAGACGGTCTGCGCGACATCCCATGGCTTTTCCGCGTAACCGAGTGCGCGTGTACCGCGACGGTAGGGGAACTGTCCTGGTTGTTCGATGTCAGCGGGGACATCTTCGGCATTGTAAATAGGCTTGAGAGTTAAGCCGTCCACGAGCTTCGTGAACATAACCTTGTCGAAAGGAGCTCCCTTGAGAGCTTCGATGGCTGCGGCTTTCCACTCATCATAGCTTGCGGTTTGGAATTCGTCAAAGGAGACCTGTGACGTACTTGAATTATTTCCCTGTAGCATGGCAAATGTTGTTGTTTTCCGGTGCTTTGTTTGTGATAAGTCGATGGTGTAATACGACCGGACGTATTATACCCCACCCCATTATCAATTCTTTTCAGGGTAAAGTCCAGCAAAAATGCTGGAAAAGGCGAGTTCCTGCTCATTTTTCTGCTTATAACAAAAGAGCACCATCGGTGGATGGTGCTCTTTGCTTAGAATGCGTACTAATAAGGGGCTTAGCTCGCCTTGCTGCACTTGCAAGCGCAGGATGATGCTGGCTCGTTAATGTGCTTGATTTGTTCGATGACGTCAGCAGGTTCAGCGCGGACGGTGTAGTCTGTGTCTATCCATGATTCCGTGATCTTGCCATTCTCATCAACGATGTATGTAGCAGGCACGGGGAGGACGAGCTTATCATTTCCTTGGCTAGCGACGACGTCAATTCCCAATCCGAGGTAGAGCTGATGCAGATTCTGCGGTAAGTGGAATGCGATACCGAGTGCTGATGCTAGCTTGTTACCCGCGTCACTGAGGACATGGAAGGGGAGGTCTTCTACGCGCAGTTTATCCGTAGTCACGTCTGGGAGCTCAGGGGAAATGGCGATGAGGTTGATACCCGCATTATCTGCCTGCTTGAGCAGCTGCTCGTACTCGCGCAGTTCCAGATTGCAATAAGGGCACCATGTACCACGATAGAAAGTGATGATAGCTGGCTTGCCTCCTAGGAGCTTACTCAGGGACTCTTTGTCACCCTTGCTGTTTAGTAAAGCCGCCTCAGGCATTGTGTCGCCTGCTTTGAGTGCGTTTGAGACGAGGCTTGTGCGACGCAGCTCTTCGCTAGCTGCTTGCATGGTGGTCAAGGTGTCTTCAGGTAATGCTGTCGCAAAGTGGTTGCTTACTTCTGCTATTTGGTCTTTTAACATGGTTGTGTGATGATGTAAGTTAATAATTCGGCTAGCCTGTCATGGCTAACTGAACACATCATACACGTGGAAAATAAGCTTGCAAGAAGCTAGACTGTCAATAGAGTCTAACAATGTGTCATCGCTGACTATTAATACTCGTCCGAAGTAGGCTGGAAAACGCAGTGAAAGATAGCCTTGCCTTCTAAGAGTAAACATACACAGATGCTATCTGATTCTCGCGAGATCACGTAAGCATCATGATCAGATGGGGGGCGAGGTGAAAAGCGCGATATACGATCAGAGGAGAGTACAGCCGTGCGGAGAACATGGATGAGACGCCTGTTGTTCATGGATCGCATTTGCTCGTAATCCGAGGTGGGAAGCTGAAGTGTAGGAATCTTGGAAGTGCTCACGCGACTAGTCTACATAAAAGAATGCTATTGTCAAGCAGGACGATGAAGCAAATTTGCATCGCTCTCTCTTACTTCGCAAGCACGCTGGCATCACTCGTTGTGCCGTAGGCAGTCACCGCACGTAGGGCGAGTCTGTCTGCGCCTTTGAGCATGGTGAGTGGGAGGGTGACACGCGTCTGACCTGCTGGTAAGGCACAGATGCCGTACCATTTTCCGTTGATACGAGCTTGGACGTACCACTTGCGCGCGAGCTTATCAGCGGCTCTCCATTGCATGACGACGTACTTGCCCTGCTGGGTAGCCGATACTGCTGGGCGAGCGGGTTTTGTGCGATTCAGCCATGGCATGGCTGGAGGGAGAGCCCAGCTAGAATAACGAGCAGCGAGTTGCTTCTGCACGCCACCGCGGTTCTCTGCCAGTGAGGTCCAGCTCCAGTAGAGCTGTCCTGCGCTCTGACGTGCGAGGCTGCGGGAGTAATCGATCTGCTTACCTATCTCGGATGCTGGGCGACCAGGGTCAGTCGTGCTCATGATGCGCACGCTAGCTATACCTGGCCAGATGGGGCGAGCAGGGTTGATCGCACTCCACCACTGCATGAGTGCAGTGTAGCTCTGATCTCCAGCGATGCGCCAGTATAGCTGTGGAGCGAGGTAGTCTACCCAGCCCTTACGCAGCCACTTCGGTGCATCACAAGCGAGCTGCTCATAGGCATTCACCCCTGCTTTTACTCCGCGTGGGTAGCCGGGCTGCCAGATACCAAAGGGGCTGATGCCGACTCTCACCCATGGCTTTACGGATTTAATGTCGCTGTAAAGCTCCTCGACGAAGTCATCGATGTTTTCACGACGCTGACTTGCATTAAGGCCATCCGCTATATTGTGATGGGGAGGATAGGGGTAAAAGTAATCATCGAGATGAACACCGTCGATGTCATAGCGTCGCACGACATCGAGGATGACGCGCATGACGTGATCGCGTGCCTTGCTGCTGTCAGGATTCAGCATCGTCATGCTGCCAGCCTTCTTGATATGTGAGCGCAGGGTGCTGGTAACATGCCCGCGGCCTACTGGCTTCGAGCCAGCTGTTGCGCGGAAGGGGTTAAACCAAGCATGGAGCTCTAATCCTCGCTTGTGCGCTTCGGCTACTGCAAATGCCAGTGGATCGTAGCCAGGATTAACACCCGGTCCAGAAAGCCAGCCACTCCATGGCTCGAGGCGTGAGGCATAAAGAGCGTCTGCATTCGGGCGTACCTGTAAGATGATAGCATTGAGGCGCAGGCGCGCCGCCGCATTAAGGATGGCGATGAGTTCCGCGCGTTGCTTCGCGGCACTGAGCCCTGACTTCGAAGGCCAGTCTAGATTGTAAACGCTTGCCACCCATGCAGCGCGGAATTCCTGAGTCGCTGGTGAGACCTTATCTGCTACAGGTCGCCACGCCCACGCAGGGACAGAAGCAAGAGTTAAGATGCAGATAAGGAGAGAGCAGCAGATGTGTCTCAGGGAGTTCATGCGTGAAGGGAGGTTAGGAGTCTTCGAGCTTGCTCTCCAAGTCAGCTGCTCTATAGATCTCAGCGCCGAGCATGATGAGCTTGTCATCGAGGAGCTCGTAACCACGGTCGATGTGGTAGAGTCGGCTGATTTCAGTCGTGCCTTCAGCTGCGAGAGCTGCGAGGACGAGAGCTGCGGAAGCGCGGAGATCACTTGCCATCACGGGAGCACCAGAGAGACCAATGCCACCGGTAACGACTGCTGAGCCAGCGTCTACCTTGATCTGAGCGCCCATGCGCTTCAACTCAGCACAGTGCATGAATCGCTGTGGGAAAATCGTGTCCTTCACCACGCTGAGACCGGGGGTGAGGGCGAAGAGGGCTGTCATCTGAGCCTGCATATCCGTAGGATAGCCGGGGTAGGGAGCTGTGACGATATTGCCACCCTGCACATCAGTGCCAGGTTTGACAAGGACGCTTGTGCCTGCTTCATTGAACTCGACGAAGTGACCGCACTCAAGAAGGAGGTCAGTAATAGCGGTCATATGCTCGCGGCAGACGCGGTTCAGGCGCACACCCTCATCAGGGTCACCCATGAGAGCGGCGGCTACCATGAAGGTACCCGCTTCGATGCGGTCAGGGATGACTGTGTGGTCGCAGCCATGTAGCTTCTCCACACCGTGGATGGTGATGGTGCGAGAGCCAGCGCCTTCGATCTTTGCGCCCATGCTGTTGAGGCAGTTTGCTAAGTCGATCACCTCGGGTTCGCGGGCTGCGGATTCGATGACAGTGGTACCCTGAGCGAGCACAGCAGCCATCATGAGATTATCAGTACCGAGGACGGTAGGACCGCTTTCGCCACGCATGTCAACGGTCGTGCCGATGAGACCATTAGGAGCCTCGATATGGAGATTCCCGCCTTTCACTCGCACGCGAGCGCCCAAAGCTTGAATAGCGCGAAGGTGCAGATCCACAGGGCGATCACCGATGACGCAGCCACCAGGAAGAGGGAGCGTACAGCGGTGCATGCGAGCCATCATAGGCCCGAGCAGGCAGATGGAGGCACGCATCTTGCGCACCTGCTCATAAGATGCGCTGGAGCTGATGCCGCCTGAAGATGTGATGCGGACTGTGCCACTGGAACGTTCGACAGAAGTTCCTAGCTGGCTCAGGATCTGAATCATATAATTCGTGTCAGAGACGTCAGGTACGCGGCTAATGCGCACAGGCTCATCGGTGAGTAGCGCCGCAGCGAGGATGGGGAGGGAGGCATTTTTCGAGCCACTGATATTCACCGCTCCTTTGAGTCGATGACCGCCCTTGACGATAAGCTTTTCCATATGATAGTTATAAAAGGATGAAAATGGTATATTAAAGACTAGACGCCTTAGTTACGCGCGGATTCTAGCAAATATATCCACGCATTTCAAGCACATAGTCTCGGTCAGATTAAAGAAAGCTGACTCCTGATAGCAAAAGATATAAAACCAGACGATGGCGTAGTTTCAGTTTTCCCATGGGAAGCGCGCCTTCGCGCCTTGCTTCTTGCAGTTTAGGGATGCAGTCGCGCCACAGTTTCTTGCGATATTTTTTATCCTGTTCGATACGTATGTTGTAGAGTAAAACGCGTAACCAATGCGCGACGCAAGCCTGCGCGACTGAGGAGAACTCTGCTGTATCATGACGCGACTCCAACTGCAAGAAGCAGCGAATAGAGTCGAGGATATCGCTTGTTTTCTGCTCATTCCATGACGAGCGCGTAGCAGACTGCGTGCGTTCGTAGAAGTAGATGAGTGGTAAATCCGTATAAGCTAGCTTCTCCACTCTGCTGAGAGCCTCTAAGAGCCAAGGTCCATCTTCGAAGGAGATTCCCTCAGGGAAGCGCACTCCCCTGATGCAGTCATGGCGATAGAGCTTCCCGCAGCAGGAGAAGTTCGGTGGATTCTCGCGCAGGATGAAGCTCGCTGGCTGTGTGATCATTTCCAGCTTCGCCTGCTCTATATCTGGTACTGCAAGCTCTTCTACCCTTACATAAGGTGTGAGGGTAGGGCGACAGGCTAGGCAGTCAAGCTTCTGCGTGTCGGCAAGATGCCTCATCCATTCAAGCATGCGAGGATGGAGATAATCGTCAGAGTCGAGGAAGGTGATATAGTCGCCCTGTGCTAGGCGTAGCGCGACATTACGCGCTACTGATACGCCCCTGTTCCCCTGCTTGATGAGCTTGATGCGTGCATCGCTCTGAGCATATTCCTCGATGATGCGAGGCGCGTCGTCTGAAGAGCCATCATCGACGCAGATGCATTCCCAGTTCCTCTCGCTCTGTGCGATCACACTATCGAGGCAATGTCTGATATACGCCTGCGTGTTGTAAACAGGAATGATGATGGAGATCATAGTGCGCGATAAGTGAGGCTGATGCTACCAAGCCCAAGAAATGGACAAAAGTCCTTGGAAGTTGTCCGTGAACTGAGTGGTGTATCTCTTTGAATTATAACTCGCACCTATATAATAACTCACTCCGTTGCAGACGATGGCTGCGCCTAGCTGAATCTCTGCCTGCCAAGGCTCTCTCTCCGCCGTACTAGTGAAGTCGTGGAACACACCTCCATCGATGCTAAGATCATGCGCGACGTATTCCCCTAGGACGCTGGCGACGAAGAAGTAGGAATTCTTACTCACGTCGTAATTTTCCTTGCTTAGGCTACTCACGCCAAAATTGGAACTTCTGTTACCCCACTGTCGCGAGGAAGGAGGAAGATTATAGCCGAGACGGAAAATGTAGCCGACACCTGCACGCACCGAGAATGTGCCTAGCTCCTCACGCGCAAAGAGCGCGCTATCGCTCTGGAGCTTATTGGCTGTGTTTAGTTCGAGGTAGCTCAGGTTATAATCCTGCCTGCTGCTGAGCTGGAAGGTGATTTCGGCAGGGACTTGCTTATCCCAGCCACGCCATTGAAATAGGCCTGCTACACCATGGATAATGCGCTGGGTGTCGCGAGCGTAAGACTCATCACCCGTGACTCCTATCTGGAACTCTGTGCTCGTGCCGAAGCTCTCGCCTACTGTAATATAGGCCGCACCCAGTGCGAGATAACCCGCGTAAGGGTGCTCACCGGGGAGGACGTAGGAGGCATTCGTGTAAGGTGTGTAGATATTCTGAGTTAAACTAATGCCCCAGAAGCTTTTCTTGTCAATAGCTTGAGCATAATCGACGCGTATGCCGTTGGTGTAATCCTTATCATTGCCGAAGAAGACATCGTTCTCTAAGATGAAGCGTAAATAATGCTTAGGTAGTTTATCCCCCACCACATCGTCCAGTATGTTGCTAGCGCTTATGCTATTGCCCTCAGTCTCCGTTACTGCATAGGCGAAAGAACTCGTCGCGAGAAGGCTGAAAGAAAGTAAGAAAAAATAAGTGCGCTTCATGGAAGAGTAATTTTCCATGAAAGCGCACTTATGTCAAGCTTACTTTGATTGTTAGGAGGGATTAAGACATAGATTGTAAGGCTCTGACCGCAATCTGCGACCAGCTCTCTAGTCTATCGTAGAGCTCACCATTCAGCTCCTCTAAGCTATAGAAGCCTATGTCTGCGAGTGCCGCCTCATTAGGCTCGACACGTGGGGAGCTCAGCTCGAAGAGATGGACGACACCGAGATGCACGCGACCCACCTCATTACTATCATCATTGATGAGGGCGATAAGCTGCTGCTGCGATGCTCCGTCGAAGTTCACCTCCTCGCGTATCTCGCGCTCCACGCCTGCAAGGTATGTTTCCATGCTCTCGGCTATACCATCGATGGGGTTGATATGCCCACCTATGCCCACAGAGAGTTTATCGTGAAGACGTGCTTCACCACCCTTCTTCGTGCGGGCGTAGGCGAGTACCTTGCCATCATGGCGGAAGATCGCGTAAGCGATGAGCTGCTTGAACTCAGGAGAATCCTCGGCAATGCCTCTATCGAGGAACTGCGCGCGCTCCGCCTGTAAGAAGTAACTCAGATAGCGATCTACCTCGAGGCTGACCCCTTGGAAGTCTCCGACTGCATCGAAGACTTCACGAGGGACGACGAGGACTTGTTCACCGTTATAAGTTGACATGCTCGTATTATTTCTCAAGGAAGATGACTTCAAAGATGCGTGCATCCTTCTGCGCAGGGCTCTCGATGAGGAGCTGACCTGCCTTCTGGATGGGGATGCTCTGGATGCGCTCATGGACAGCCTTCGCTCCCTTCACCTTGATGTTCGTACCTACGATAAGGGCAGTCTTCGCATTCGCTGGGGCAGTGATGGTCTCGCGCACGCCACGGCTAGCATCGAAGTAGCTCAGCAGATCGTTGTCCTGCATAGCATCGACAGAATCACGTGGATCGAGCGGCGGGCAGTCGAGCTTGAACATATTCATCTTCACGTCCTGCGCGCTGTTGCTCTTATTCGTCAGCGTCATCTTGGCGACGCGCTTCTTCGGAAGCTGTTCTGGGCGTGCGACGAGGTTCAGCCCCTCCATGCGAGCCTGTGGCTTCATGGTCGTGCCATCTTCCAGAGTCAGTGTCACGTCCGCCCATGAGGCGAGTGCTGGGTTCTCAAAGTTGATTTCCATCCATGTCGCCGCTACGGGGGTGGGCAGCACCATAGAGACGCTTTCACCGGGCTTCATGCTCTTCACTTCGAAGTTTCTTGCCGCACCGAAGAACTTGTTCTGCTGGCGTGCGACATTCAGATTCTCCCATCCAGCCACATCAGTTACGAGATGAGGCGTCGCGCTGCGATTCACGTCAAATGTCGTGATCGCCAGCCAGTTTTCCTTGTCTTCCAGTGAGGTGTAGCGGAGGTGACGCGCTTCGATAGCCTTGCCAGCCTTCTTTAAGTCCACGTGGATGTTCGCACCACGGGTGATCTCACCGAGTGCTATCCACTTCTTGCCGTCGTTCGAGTACTCGAATTGCCCCGAGGCGATGAAGTCCTCAGGACGTGGACCGCCCATGTTCAGGTGAATGCTGTTAATCGGGATGCTCGTGCCGAAGTCGAGGGCGTACCAGTGACCCTTACGCTGCTGTGCGGCACTTTCCCAGAAACTCGCGTCCGTGTTGTCAAAGAGCTTTTCGCTGTTTGCCTTCGGATTGCCCGTGCTTGCTGTGAAGATAGGGTTCATGGTGATGGATTGCTCGCGCTGGCTGAGCTGCTGATAGACATTCGCCTGAACGCTGTCTACCATCTGCTGGATAAGTGGACGGAGCTCAGTCCAGCCCACGACGCGTGGAGAATGCTGCGTGCGATTCGGCGCGCCTTCATTGTACTTATCCCACATGTCTTGGATCTTGCCGAAGTTGTCAATCGTAGGAGACGTGAGCGCGAAGCTGGCGGCTTCACCCATCTCGCCGAGCTCGACAGCGAGGTCGAGCCATGGCTGGATCTCAGGGACGACCAGCTTCGTGTCAGGCGCATCACTGAGGATGATGGCTGCATCCTTCAGGGCAGCGAACTCTTCGCTGACGACCTTCAGGGCTTCGCTATCGACATGACCAGCCTTGATAGAATCGCGGAGTACCTTCACCATGGGGGCGATTTCCACAGATTCTTCACGACGGTAGCCGTGGACGTTATTTCCCAGGTCGGAGCTATGATTCGCGAATGTCTGCATCGCGGCATGGCTCTGGGGGTAGATGCGCTTCATGCCTTCCTTCCAGTTCGTCATGGAGTCGAAGTCCATGATGTTCCACGTGTAATCACTGACACCGAATAGAGCTGTCTTACTCGCTTCGGGGAGAGCCATAGGATTCGACACGAAGCCAGTCATGAGCTCTATCATCTTCGGGTCTTGTGCCAGCCCATAGGTGCGCCCCATGGGAAGGTGTGCTGTGCAGTAGTCATGCACTGGCCAGTTCCACCAGATGAAGGTGGGGCGACCGAGCGTACCCTTCACCCATTCTTGACCTTCGAGTGTGATGTCATGGCAGACCGTGTTACCCGTCCACATGATGTGATTGCTCTTATCGAGGCCTTCGCCCAGCGTCTTGAGGTAATTCTGATTCGCCCATGCTCTGTTATAGCCCGTGGGGCACATGATGATAGGTCCGACATCGTCCTTCTTCGCGATGAAGTTCTCCTGAATGTAGTTACACAGAGCGACCTGACGCTCCGCCTTGTTAATCTCGCCATTCGAGTCGTCGATGAAGACACCGAAGTCGCGCACGCCCAGCTCATACATGAGCTCGAGCTTCTTCACGAGGCGGTCGAGGTCGTACTTTCCACCGTCCTTTGACCAGTTCACCGTGTTCGCAGGGTGTACTGCCCAGACGAACTTCACGTGGTTCTCCTTCGCGACAGCGCAGAGCTCGCGGATTTCTTCCGCTACTTCCGCGGGATAGGGTTCGTAGCTTTTCCAGCCGTGGTGGTAAGGATCATCCTTCGGTGCCCAGATATAGGTGTTGAGCTTATTGCGTCCGTAGAACTCGAACTGGCTCTTGCGTGCCGCGTGGCTCCATGGTGCACCGTAGTAGCCTTCCACCGACCCGCGGTAGGGCAGATCTGGCCAGTCGATGATCACGCCAGTGGGCAGGGATTTACCCTCGACGAGATCGAAGAGTGCATCACCACGGTACTGCTGGAAGGGGTCTTTCTGCGCGTAGAGGTACTTCTCACCCCCATCTTCGCTGAGCAGCTGAATGATGGTCTGGCGTGCGTAGAAGAATCCTACTTCATCGCGTGCGTAGATGCTCAGCGTGTCGCCAGAAATGTCAAGGGCGTACGCACCTTCTTTCTTCGGGAGTTGTTTCCAGATTTCGGGCTTTCCTTGTTTTTCGCTGTGGATCTTTTTAAATGTTTTGATGGTGGAGTGTTCGTCTACCAGCTTATTGATCTGAGGGGTCGGGAAGATGCGGGGGATATCAGCCTGAGCTAGACCGCTGACGACCATGCTCA
>CAYJLR010000012.1:0-6271 GCA_964370895.1 uncultured Akkermansia sp.
CCTCCAGGAGCCCCTATGCCCCCAAGTGCTCCTGCAGCTCCCGGTGCCCCTGCTCCTCCTAGTGCTCCAGCAGCACCTGGCGCTCCCGTACCTCCTAGCGCACCAGGCGGCGCAAAACCAGCTGCACCTGTTCGCACAGTCATGCTCGGCGGGAATGCAACACGCCCTCTGACTCCAGTAACACCACGCACACCTGGCTCTACACCAGCTGCCGCACCTGCTGCTGGCTTCAAGCCTGCCCCTCCTTCAGCCCCTGCAGGCTCTGACGACAAGAGCTCACCTGCTATGCCTAAGGCTACAGTGCCAGTCTCCAAGCCCGCTGGCTTCTCCAAGCCTGCAGGATTTGGCAAGCCAGCCGCTGCAGAAGAGACAGAAGATCTCCGCAAGGATCACCCTGTCGTCCTCACTATTCTCGGTATCGCACTGCTTCTCTGTGGTTACTTCCTCTATATCCAGTTCGAAATCGATCAGGTAAAGGAACGCACCAGCTACCAGCAAGCATTCTTCGGTAATCCTATCGAAGAAGGCTCAGTAAGCAGCTCAAGCGATGACGGCTACGATGATTACGCTGACGACGAAGAAGTAGTCGAGGAAGAAGTAGTCGAGGAGGAAGAAACTCCTGTTGAGGACGAAGAAGCACCTGAAGGCTTCGACGAAGAACTCTAATACAAGATATTTTTTTGCGACTCGGTGACACAGAAAAGTGTCGCCAAGCGCAGAGAGATCTGCTAACCTGAGATTCCATTATGGCTCTTAACATTACAGAAGACAACTTTGATAGCGAGGTTTTAGCCTCGGACGTTCCCGTACTCGTAGACTTCTGGGCACAGTGGTGTGGACCATGCAAGATGATTGCACCCATCATTGACCAGATCGCTACAGAAGTAGAAGGTCAGGCAAAAGTCGGCAAGGTCGACGTAGACGCCGCTTCCGCTCTCGCAGCACGCTACAACGTACGCTCCATCCCTACCCTCATCTTCTTCAAGAACGGTGAAGTAGTGGACACCATCGTAGGAGCAGGCTCGAAAGACGCCATCCTCAGCAAGCTGAAGGCTCTCTAAGCTAGACGCAATCGCATTTTTTCACCCCTTGATTCCTTCGTGGAGTCAAGGGGTTTTTCATGCCCGCGAGCCGCGTTTAGTACTGAGAAGCTAGTGGAGAAAATTCACACCGAACGCCTGATAGGGGCTTGACCTCTAATCGAGCAATGAGTATAATAAACATGATATGTTTCATTCACCTATGAAGAAGCGAGGATCACTCGCCGCGCTTAGTCTGATCGCCAGCCTTGTACCTGTCAGTTTTGCCCAAACGACGACAAGCGATCCCTACCTTGATGCTCTCGTCGAAGAAGAGCAGAAGAAAAACGAGGTAAAAATCTCCGACACTCAAGCTGCGAATGCTGAAACAAAGGTAGAGAGCGGCAGCGGTAGCAGCGCAGCAAGCCCTCAGCTCTATGATCCATCACTCGCCTCCATGCAGGATGCGCAGAATCAGCTCGCTGGTGACACAGGCATCTTCTCGAATGAACTCGCTCACGAGGGGAAAACAATCTCACAAGTAAAAGTAGAGTTCATCACATCGCGCAAACATATCCCACAGCAGCGACTACTCAGCCAGATCTCACTGAAGGCAGGTCAGCCCTACTCCAGCACACGTGCTAATGCCGACTTGGAGCGACTCATCGCAGAGGGTCTCATCGCCTCTGATGCACGTCTCGCAGTTTACCCGACGGCAAACAACCGCGTACGCGTGGTCTTCGAAGTAGGATCTCGTCCCCTTATTGGCGGCATAGGATTCGAGGGTAATACCATGTTCACCGACGCAGATCTCCGCGATCAGGTCGAGATTAAATCAGGAACGATGATCAACGATAAGGACTTCGCCTCAGCACGCCAGGCTATCTTGAAGTTCTACCACGAAGCGCGCTATCCTAGCGCACGCGTCACATGGGAAGAGCGAGCCACTCGCTCAGGGCAGTATCGCGACATCATCTTCAAGGTACAAGAAGGACCTCGTGGTGAGATCGTTGATATCTCTTTCAAGGGGAATAATGAGTTCGATAGTGAGCAGCTCCGTCAGGTAATGAAGGTTCAGGAGAAGGGTATGCTCTACTTCTTCACCGGCTCTGGCCGCTATAGCGAGCACGAGCTCAGCGATGACCTTACAGCACTGGTGAATCACTACCGTAACTTCGGTTACCTCCGCGCTCAGATCTCAGATGTCAAGTACTACAACGTCGGTACGAAGGAGCACGAAAAGCTTCAAATGGTAGTCTCCATCAGCGAAGGTCCACGCTATCGCATTCGCAAGGTAGACTTCCAAGGGAACACGGTATTCAACCACGCCGAGCTCGAGCCAGCACTCAGCATGATCGCTGGCGACATTTACTCCCTCAAGAAGGTTTCTGACGACGTGCGCCTCGTACGCTCTTACTACGGCTCAAAGGGCTACGCAGACGCAAGTGTGTACCCAGACATCGTAGAAGCAGGCACTGACAGCAAGGGCATGCGACTCATCGACATCACTTACAAGCTCAATGAGGGAAAAGCCTACCGCGTCGGCCGTCTGAATGTACGCGGTAACACCCGCACACGCCCTCACGTCATCCTCCGCGAGCTTCCTGTCAAGTCAGGTGCTCCTATGAACTCAGTTGACCTTGAGACTGCGCGCACTCGCTTAACGAACCTTGGCTACTTCGGCAATGTACAGGTATCACAGGCCACCTCTTCCACACCTGGTTACCGCGATGTAAACATCGATGTCGCAGAACGTCGCACAGGTGACCTAAGCTTCGGTGTCTCTTTCTCAACGGAGCAAAGCGTCTCACTCTTTGTGAATGTCACCCAGTCGAACTTTGACATACGTGGCTTAAGAAATGGTGTTCTCGTCGGCGGTGGTCAGCGTCTGACTATGTCAGCTAACATCGGTACAGAGTACCAGACAGCCTCTATTTTCCTCCTAGAACCATGGTTCCTCGACCAGAAGCTCGCATTCGGAAATGAGCTATTCTACTCCAGCGCAAACTTCTTGAGCGATTACTATTCGCAGAAGAATTTCGGCTTCTCGACATCTCTTCGCTACGCGCTCGGTGACGCTTCTTCCATGGAGTTGAAGTACAAGTTTGAGCGCTACGAGCTCACTCCAGAAGGTGCACCGCCTCCTTACTTCCAGAATGCGATTGGCGACTACAACCGCAGCCACCTCTCACTCGGCTACAAGTATGATACGCGTAATGCGAGCATACTACCACGCAGTGGTGGTCATGTAGAGTTCATCGCTGGCTACAGCGGACCTGGCAGTACAGTGCAGACCTACGGTCTCGACCTCACAGGCTCCTATTACTACAATAGCTTCTGGGATACCATCTTCAGCGTGCGCTTCAATATGAAGACCATCGACACCGTCGATAGCAATGAGCAGGTGCCTATCTTCGAAGCAGCCTACCTCGGTGGCTCTCATGACCTTCGCGGCTTCCGCTATCGCGATGTAGGTATCGTGAACGAAGCACTCGCGGGTAACGAGACTATGGGCGGCCAGACATCCTTCTACGCCCAGTTTGAAGTCACTGTACCTATCATCGACAACATCCGCCTCGCGGCATTCTTCGATGCAGGTTTCGTCCATGCTGACAGCTTCGACTTCGCACCAGAACTCTGGGCTGCAGACGTGGGTATCGGTATCCGTCTCACACTCCCCATTGGTCCACTCGCAGCTGACTTCGCTATTCCTGTAGCGAGCGATAATGCGATCGACAATGGTGCTCAGTTCCAGTTCTACGCTGACTACGAGTATTAAGATTATGATCTTGCAGAAAGCGCGAGCCCCTCATGGAGGCTCGCGCTTTTTTTATGAATAGATCATGATGACGCGTTATACAGGGAGGATTTAACTATTTTCATTGCATTACGCTGACAGCTTCGCTAGAATAAGCCCATCTCGATGGAGTCATCTATACAGCATCCTCCATCATAATCATATGGCACGCAAGTTTTATTACGACACAGGAGAAGAGAAGATAGGTCCCGTCACAGGACAGGATCTCCTGCGCCTATTAAGCACAGGGCAGATTCAGCGCGACACATGGGTGCGACGCTCAGAATCCTCCACTTGGCGTCAGATGGAAAATGTAGATCTCAAGGATGAGAAGAAGAAGGAGCAGTCCCGAGGCTTCTGGTACACACTGTGGAAGAGTCTCCCGCTATCCGCTATTATTGGGCTCATCTGCGTCTTCGTCTTCATCATCGCCATACTCTTACTCGTCGGTGGCATCCTGTGGAAGTTCTTCCCCTTCTTCCTCGCGCTATTCGCCATCTGGCTCATCTACAGAGCCATTAAGTAAGCGAGTTCCACAGACAGCACTTTTTAATATAGCGCTGCGGTGGCAAATATCAGTTACCACAAAAAAGAGCAGCTCATAACAGAGCTGCTCTTTTGCGTGTGATTACGTAGATCGTAATTAGACAGTTTGCTTACGACGGCGACGTGCAAGAAGCCCTGCGAGTGCAAGCAAGCTCAATGTAGCAGTACTTGGCTCTGGAACGTAGGTTTTATCGAAGAGGTAGATACCGTGTCCATCGTGATAGATCTTGAAGGTATCAGTAGAGACAGCGCTATCACCACCGATGGTGAGCACATAATTCACTTGCTCTGTGTCGAAGGTCTCAGCTAAGCGAGCGTCGACGAAGAAGATAGCTCCACCTCCGTTCTCAAAGTACTCCATGTACTCTGCTGCCGTTCCATTCAAGGTGACATTAACCGTAGCGAGACCATTGAAGTCCAGAGTCATACCGTTACCGACAATAAGCTGTGAAACATTCGTTTCGCTGATACCTGCGAAATCGAGTGTAGCCGTATTGAGTGTTACTTTCTTACCAAGACCGTCTGCCACTGTTGCACCCGCGTCGACCTTTACGATATCGCTGAGTTGAACTGTAGCAGTACTAAGTGCTGTGATACCATCTTCCGCAAGATTACCGAAGCTGATACCCGCAGCTGCATTCCAGTTGGTAGATGTCGCTGTGAAGTGACCTTTTTGGAAGCTAAGTGATTTCGTACCTTCTGTCCCTGTAGTGATATCACCCGTGATGCGAGTCGTATTTGCAGCACCTGTCGAGGTCGTCGTGAGTTCTGTGTCACCTACAAAGGTCAGGATGGCCTGACCGAAGGCTACTGCCTCCTTCGTACCTTCACCTGTGCTATCATAGATGAGTGCGGTTACGCTTGTACCAGCAACATCGTCATTCCCAGGGCTTTCAGTACCTGTAGGAACGAAAGCATTACCATCAAAGCTGAGGAGATCGCTCCCCATAGAAGCATTTTCACCAGTACCCCACAGCGCATCCGCAGCGTCCTGCGTGATCGTACCGTAGTTCACGATACCCGCTACGAGAGTACCATCGCGAAGAGTACCGTCAGCGCTCGTAATATCGTCAAGCTGTGCTGTGATCTCACCTGAGAAAGAACCCTTCATATTGGTTTTAAAATGCGTACCAGGATCAAACTGATGGTAAACACTTGTCTTCTCAGTCACAATAGCACCCAAATAGCCGACAACCATCGAGTCAATAGAGCTCCAGTTATATGTGGCATTTGCATCGCTTGCCAATATGGCTGTGATATGCCCACTGATATTCCCAGCGACTGAATTCAATCCACTCTGAACAATAACTCTTTCTGTAAGTAAATCAGTGGCTGTAGTACTGAGACCCACTGCGACACCTTGCTGAGCCTTAGCACGCACGGTGCCAAGCAGAGAACCTTCGCTAACATCGATACCGTTCAACCAAGCGGTCACGGTCATACCATTATTTACAGTAGATTCCATGTAGGAACCAGCACCCAGCACTGTCTTTTTCAGGGTATCATGTCTACCGATAATCGTGGATGCACCTGACAACCCATCATTACGATGCACTGTTAGCGTCGTATTCTCCCAGTCGATATCATAACCTGCCGACGTACCTAGGACCCCTGGCACCGCATCACCGGTATTTTTGAAGCCTACAGAAACTGACGTACTCTGAGGAACACCCCCAATAATATAGCCTACACTAATACCGCCCTCTTGGCCAAATTCAGTTGGATCATTATTTGAATACATCTTGAAGCTACCAGATATTTTACCAAGCCTCATATTAGTTAAGGCATCTAAAGAAAGAGGACCTGAAACGAAAGCGAGCTGACCCGCTTTACCCGTTACTGTAACATCAACATCTTTCGCGAAGAAAGCGCCTGTGCCGTATGACTCAGGTATAGCACCTGAGACAAA
>CAYJLR010000012.1:6371-13458 GCA_964370895.1 uncultured Akkermansia sp.
CTGCACCATTCACGTAAATACCTGTCGACTCGAGGTCACCCATAGCAGATATTGTCGTATCACTGATAGATCCGATAGTCGACCCATCGACTACCGACAAGCCCACTACCTTTGCGGCGCCGTCAGAAGCCTGCGCTGGAACTGACACCATGTTAGAGCCTGTAGCACTGATATTAACATTCTTGATATTCGTAATCGAGCTAGAGCCGTCTAATTGGATAGCAGTGGCATTAGCATTATGCCATTTTCCTGCCATCGTCGTCACACTGATCGTCTGGCGGTCTTCGACTGCAATTCCGTCAAGAGTCGAACCAAGATTCGTGATTTGAGAACCTGCTTCTGCATGGATAGCGTATGAATATCCCTCTAAAGCTATGGCTGAGCCATCAGGAAGAGCTGTTGGAGCGTAGTCGGCGACAAAAGCTTCTACACTAATATCTCCTAAGAAATTTTCAATCACAGTAGGGCGATTCTCAAAACTTCCGGAAGAGGACTCAAAATATGGCAAATTACTCAATCCTAGGCCTCGAACTTCACCATCTCCTGATGCTGTAAGATCTACATCAAGAGTACCGACTGTAGACTGGAGGATAACGACACCGATCGTACCAGCTTCAGGGCCTCCATTATTTGTCACATGGAGTGTACCATCGATTGTCCCAAGAGTGAGCTGCCCAGTTGGTGAATATGGATCACCCGTAACGCCTACACCTACGTAGTAACCAGCCGAAATAGCAGGATTCGCAGTATAGGTCACATTACCGAGATGCAGATCATTATCTGCGTCACCTGCACGGTAAACAGCACCACTCCCTCCAACAACCTGCTCCACTGCCTGAACAGAAGATGAGAAAACGACACCAGCACCAAGTAGCGCGGGTGCGGCAGCTAATGCAAGGTTAAGCTTTTTTAATAATAAGGTAATTTTCATAAATAATAAATATTAGATTTCGAAGCAGATAAAGTCACAACTTTCTACCTACAAAAGTCCTAGCGGCATACTAACACAATTTTAAGCACCGGTCAACACCTAACAAACACACCTACAATGGATACACTACATTTCCGAATTAGCACATTACGCTTAAGTATTGATTTTAAAATATCAGCAGTAAAATCATGTATGAACCATGATAAACATATTTTTTTTCTTGCGATGACTCTATTTTGTGATAAACTATTCATTATGACCCTACACAAATTGACAGGCAAGAGAGCTTTCACGCTCGTAGAGCTCATCGTAGTGATCGCTATTTTGGGTATCTTAGCTAGTGTGGCAATGCCATTCATCTACAGCCGCATGAGCGCTGCAGATCTCACCTCCTGCACGGAGCAGATCAAGCAGATCTCCATGAAGGCAAATGAGTATTCGGAAGATATGGCACATCGCAACATGCTCCCCGCTAGCGGCATGGCTGATGATGAGGACACAGAGTTCATGAATGAGAGTGACGCATGGTGGTATAGCATCGCCCCCCTCTTTGACGCGGTCGTTCTTCCCACCAAGGCAGGCGGACCTATCAAGGTCTCGGAAGTATTCCATTGCTCCGGTGACACACGCGCTAATATCGAAGAAGGCACCGTCTTCACCGCAAACGAAAAGACAGTTTCCTACGTCTCATGGTCTGATGGTACAGTCGACCCAGACAATCCAAACTCAGGCATCCGCATGAACAAGCAACGCCTCGATGAAATGCCATGGATATCCGATGGTAATCCTGTAAAGGGTCAGAGCGTAAACAGTCTTGCTAGCTTCAAGAAGATGGTACTTCCTGCCGTCGAGCGACATGCCAGCTCCATCGCTGTCGCCTACGCCTCAGGCCGCATCGAAGCAGTAGAGCTCGATCCTGAAGGAGAAAGCGATGAGAAGATGTTCGCGAAGGTGGCCCCATGGCTCGCTGAGAATCCAGTTAAAGGTGCTGACAAAGCTCCACGTAGCTCTCGCTCCCGTCGCTAAAGGCTCATATACCACGGAACTGAGCTTTGAATACGAGCTTAGACAGTCCTATTTTAGATTGTGCACCCTTCATTCAAGAAGGGTGCCAACTTGTATTAGGGCTCAGCGGAGGTAGAGACTCCGTCTGCCTCCTACACCTTCTCGTGCAGCGAGGCTGTCGCGTCCATGCGCTACATGTACACCATGGACTACGTGGCGCACAGGCAGACAGAGATGCCGCCTACTGCGCGAGCATCTGCACAGAATGGGGAGTCCCGCTCCAGACACTCCACTACGATGTCCCAACCATGGCTGCCGACGCAGGACTCTCCTTCGAGCATATGGGACGTGAGCTGCGACGACAAGCCCTACGCGAGCTTGCCCGGCAGCTAGCCCATGAAGGAGGCGTAGGACAGGGCACCATCCCTCCTATAGCCCTCGCCCACCACGCAGACGATCAGACAGAGACCCTGCTCTTCCACCTCTGCCGAGGAGCAGCAGGCCTACGCCCCATGCTTCCGCTGCGCGAAGAAGACGGAATACGCTACATACGCCCCATCCTGCACTGGAGACGCAGTGAGATCACTGACTACCTGAGTGCGCGAGGCATAGACTGGTGCGACGATGAGACGAATGAAGAGGATGATGCCACGCGCAATGCGCTACGCCACCACATCATCCCTCAGCTCAGCCAACTCATGGGACGTGATATAGTTCCCATCGTCAACCGTAGCGCTGAAGTACAGCATGTGAACGAATCTGCCCTACGCGCTGCACTAGAGCAGCTGCCGAGCCGCGATCCTCAGGGACGACTCTTCCTCCCCTACTTACGCGTGCAAGCAGTATCTCTACAGCGAGCCATTCTCTTCTCTTACCTACGCGAGCAAGGAGTCTCTGATGTTAGCGAGCGCAATATCCAAGAAGCCCTCAGCCTTATCTCAGGAGAAAAGCACGTCCTCAACCTCGCGGCAGGCGCACGCCTCCGTCGCAGCCAGGGGCGCATCTACGTCGAGCAGCCAGCTCAGCCCTGATAAAGGAAGCACTCTTGGCTATGGTCATTCACCATACCGACGGCCTGCATGAAGGAATATACGATTGTACTGCCCACGAACTTGAAACCGCGCTTCTTCAGATCCTTGCTTATCTTATCTGACAGCGGAGTCGTCGCGGGCAGCGCAGCCTGATTCTCCACGTGGGAGAGGATGGGCTTATGACCCACGTAGCTCCATATCATCTGATCGAAGCTGCCGTACTCTTGCTGAATCTGAAGAAAGAGCTGCGCATTATTTATCGCGGCCTGTATCTTCCCACGGTGACGGATAATACCAGGATTCGCCAGCAGTTCCAGAATCTTAGCTTCATCGTAGCCTGAGACGATACCTGGATCGAAGTCATCGAAGCATTCTCGGAAGCACTCACGCTTCTTGAGCACCGTGATCCACGACAAGCCCGCTTGAAAGGACTCCAGAGTCAGCATCTCAAAGAGCTTCCTATCATCGTGCACAGGACGCCCCCACTCCTCATCATGATAACGCTGGTAAATATCTGATCCATCCACCCACGCACAACGGCATACATCTTCAGAACTGTTCATACCAGCATCTTAACGCATGAGAAAGCGACGATCAAGAGAAAGAGCATTACCCACGGCCCCAGCCCAACATATTTCTCACCTCGAGCGACTCATTTTTATTGACTGTCCCCAAGAATTCAGGCAATCTAGGCTTAAGATGAAAAGAGTCCTCATCATTGGAGCAGGCGGTGTTGGTCATGTTGTCGCACACAAATGTGCGCAGATGGCTGACGTATATCAGAGCATACATCTCGCTTCTCGTACACAGAGCAAGTGTGACATCATTGCAGCTGACGTGAAAGCGCGCAGCGGCGTAGACATCACCACGCATCAGATCGATGCTGATGACGTCGCCGCGACGACGGCTCTCATCCAGCAAGTGCAGCCTGATCTCGTACTCAACGTAGCACTCCCCTACCAAGACCTTCCCATCATGGATGCCTGTCTTGCAGCAGGAGTCGACTACCTCGACACAGCGAACTACGAGCCGAAGGATGTAGCCAAGTTTGAATACAGCTGGCAGTGGGCCTATCAGGAAAAGTTCGAACAAGCAGGACTCTTCGCCCTCCTCGGCTCGGGCTTCGATCCCGGTGTGACAAACGTCTACACAGCATGGGCACTCAAGCACCACTTCGATGAAATCGAATACCTCGACATCGTCGACGTGAACGGTGGCAACCACGGAAAAGCCTTTGCGACCAATTTCAACCCAGAAATCAACATCCGCGAAGTCACGGCACCCTGCCGTCACTGGGAAAACGGCGAGTTCGTCGAAACGGATGCGATGAGCATGCACCAGCCCTTCACCTGCCCTGAAGGCGTAGGCACCTACGAAATCTACCGCATGTACCATGAAGAGCTCGAATCACTAGTCAAGCACATCCCCACCATCAAGCGTGCGCAATTCTGGATGAGCTTCTCACCGAACTACATCAACCACCTCACCGTCCTACAGAACGTCGGCATGACACGCATCGACCCTGTACAATACGCTGGTGTGGAAATCATCCCCCTCCAATTCCTGAAAGCAGTCCTCCCTGATCCTGGGGATCTGGGTAAGACCACGAAAGGTCGCACCTGCATTGGCTGCATCATCCAAGGGAAGAAAGATGGCAAGAACAAGGCCATCTACGTCTACAACATCTGCGACCACGAAGCATGCTTCGACGAAGTCGGCTCACAAGCCATCTCGTACACGACAGGCGTGCCAGCAGCCATCGGCGGCAAGCTCATGCTCGAAGGCACATGGATAGGTAAGGGCGTCTCCAACATGGAGCAAAACGACCCCGATCCATTCATGGACGCGCTGAACAAGTACGGCTTACCATGGCAGTACATCGAGCTCAGCGAAGAAGATGCGAACGCACTTCGCGTCGCACAAGAAGCTTAAAACAAAGAGAACGGCAGTGGAAGAACCCACTGCCGTTTTTTTATCATTCTATAGATGGGTGTCCAGAGAGACTCGCTCCTCTGGTGGGATAAGATACTATCGCACAGATTAACGATGAACTACGCTATCGCGTAGTGCCTGCTTTTTCATATATCTATCATACAGAGGCTTCGGGATGAGATCGTCAGGTAGTTCCTTTCCTTCCGTCAGGTGTGCGGCAAGCTGCGCGCTCACCCATGGAGCAGTCGTGCAGCCTCGGCTACCGAGTCCACCTAGCATATAATGCCCTGCTCGCTCTGGTATCGCTCCTGCCACAGGCTGTGAGTACCGTATAATTGGGCGTACAGCGGCTCGCGCCTTCACGATTTCATAGCTCCCTGCATATCTCTGTACAAGCCCATGCAGCAGCTCCATCGCAGCAGTCGGTGACGGAGTCCCAGCATCAGCCCACACCCAGTCATAGCTAGCACCTAGTCGCCACACATCATCCTCTTGCTGCACCAGCCAGTGCCCGAAATGTAGAATCGCATCGGGAGCATTCAGTTCTGGTAGTTTTATATCCACGATACAACCCTGTGATAAACGGCTTTCTAGCCAAGGGGCTTCAAGTGCCACTGCTGTTTCATAGCCTACACACCAAACAATAGCACGGAACTCTCGCCCCTGCCACATGATGGAGCCATCTGGATTTTCACTGATATCTTCGAGCCTTACCTCAGCCTCTAAGAAGGCATCACGCGCGATGAGCCATTCTCTCTGCGCATTCACAAGCCGCTCGGCATGCAGCACAGCTGATCCATAGGTAATAGCGGCGAGTCCTACTCCATCCCAGCCTGGCAGCCACGGGAGCAATGGTCCTGTGAAGCAAGAAGTCTCTTCGCTCTCACGCCTCTGCTGCCAGAAAGCATGCTGATCTTCATCACTGAGCTCTCTCCAGATTTCTGTGCATTGCCACCAGCTGCCTTGCAGCTCTTCTTCCGTCTCGCGGTAGTAGCGATGCGCTTCTGCGAGGCATTCTTCCTGCCTCCAGTCTGGCTTAATCTTTCGCCCTGTCAGTGGATTCACGAGTCCCGCTGCGACGCGTGATGCTGTTTCTCCAAGCGCTCTGTCTACGACGAGGCAGGGCTGCCTTGCTTTCAGCAGTTTCCACGCGAGACTAGAGCCTGCTAGTCCTTGTCCGACGATGAGTATGGGGCGTTCCATGAAGAAAAGGAAGGCAGGAGCGATCACTCCTGCCTTGTCATTAGATTTGTTTTGAAGGGGCTTAGAAAGGGAGACCCATGCCGCCTGTAACCTTGCGCATCTCGCCGTCAGCCATGTCCTTCGCGCCTGTGATAGCGTCCTGAACTGCTTTCAATACGAGGGAGCTGAGGAATTCAGCATCTTCTGGGTCGATGACGGAAGGATCGATGCTCAGTGACTTGATCATACCTGTGCCGTCGACGACTGCCTTTACCTTACCACCCGCAGCCTCAGCGGTGAATTCCTTTGCAGCGAGGTTTTCCTGCGCCTGTGCCATGTTAGCTTGCATGGCCTGAGCCTGCTTCATTAATTTTTGTATATTCATGATAATGCTTTATTGGGGGATGATACGCGCGCTGAATTCTCTCAGTGCGGTCTGGATGAGAGGATCATTATAGAAGTTCTCTTCACGCTGCTTCTGAGCTTCCTCAGCAGCTGGATCTACCGCTGGGGTCACAGGTACTGCTACCTTCGGCGCACTCGGTGCTGGCTCAGGAAGAGGGAGGCGCGCAGAGTTATCTATTTCCTGCGGTGCAGGTAGATTAGAGTCACTGATGACACGCAGGCGCAGCTGCTTGTGGCATAGTTCTTCAAGAAGATTCAGGATGTCATTTCGCGTGTTCGGGTCTGTCAGCGCGTCGCGTGTCAGGCTATCGTTCGGGTGAATAGCCAGGCTGAGCTCATCCACTCGGTACTCTGCGAAGGCGGCTTGCTTGATAATAGCTGCATTCAGAGGGTATCTCTGCTCATAGGTTTCAAGGAAGCGATTCCAGAGCTGTTGATCGACCGTCACTTCTTCCTGACGCACTATCGGTGCGATAATGCTTGGCGGTGCGTCAAAACTCGGTGGAGCATCATCGATGGGCTCAAGCTGGCGAGCGGACTCACGTATGAGGGCTGGTATGACTTCAGCTACTGGCTCTATCACTACAGGCTCTTCTACTGG
>CAYJLR010000012.1:13558-27401 GCA_964370895.1 uncultured Akkermansia sp.
ACAGGCTCTTCTACTGGAGGAGCTGGTGCTGGATCTACCGCCACGGGCTCTACTAGCGGAGCGGCTACGGTAGCAGCCACGTCAGCACTCTGCGGGTAACTGACTGGGGGAAGAAGAGTGGTCGCAACTGGCGTATCCTCAATAGGTGCACCGTTGAGTGCGCGCACGATGTCGCTGATATTAGCTTGAGAGAGTGCATGCACACTCTGAATAAGTCCCATTTCTAAATGGAGTCGCTTATTCGTACTCCAGCGCATGCGGTCTTCTGCGAGCGCGAGCAGATCCATGAGGCGTATAAGCTTATCATAGGGTGTACGATTCAGCAGCTCTTCCAGCACAGGTCGCCAAGAATCAGGAATACTCACTAGCGAACCATGACCAGAAACCTTACTGACAAGCAGTTCGCGCATCGCGCTCATCAGCTCACTGAGCAGCTGACCTAAATCAGCTCCAGACTGTGCTGTCTCGTGTACGAGATGGAGAAGGCTAGGAAGCTGACGATCTAAGATGTAGCTAAGCGCACGTGCCACAGTCTCACGACTCGTGACACCAAAAATATCATTCACATGCTTCTCCGTGATCTCCGTCCCGCAGAAGGAGACGAGTTGATCGAGCATCGACTGCGCGTCGCGCATACCTCCATCAGCCACGCGAGCGACAGCCATAGCGGCTTCTTCGGCGAGGCTCACCCCCTCATTCTGAGCGATATGCACCAGATGCTTCGCGATGACTTCAGCAGGGATGGGGCGCAGGTCAAAACGCTGACAGCGCGAGAGAATGGTGGGGAGAATCTTATGCGGCTCTGTCGTTGCGAAGATGAACTTCGCGTGCGCTGGGGGCTCTTCCAATGTCTTGAGCAGAGCATTGAAGGATTCCTTCGTCAGCATATGAACCTCATCGATGTAGATGATGCGAAACTGTCCACGAGCGGGGGCAAACTGCACGCTATCACGGAGGTCGCGGATATTATCAATACCGCGGTTGGAAGCACCATCGATTTCGAGTACTTCTAGGCTACGGCCTTCAGCGATCTCCTTACAGATTTCCTCATCAGGGTCGAAGTCCACCTTAGGCCCACCGCTACAGTTAAGTGCCTTCGCGAAGATACGTGCGGTTGATGTCTTCCCCGTTCCACGTGGGCCAACGAAGAGGTAGGCATGAGCGAGACGCTGCTGCTCGATGGCGTTGCACAGTGTCTGTACAACATGATCCTGCCCGAGCACATCCTTGAAGGTGCGGGGGCGATACTTTCTAGCAAAAACCTGATAGCTCACGCTTGATATTCTACCTCATCTCACCGACCCTTCGCAAGAAATTTCTTCCCCCATCCGCCTCAAAAAGCAAATGGGGGAAAAAGGGTGAAGGTGAAATGAATAAGGGCTTTACTTTTGATTCGTACGCTTCAAGTAACGCTCGCGCAGCACTTCTTGCTGGACGGTGTTTGCCTTGATTGACTTGCGAGCTTTCTTTGCCTCGATTGCAATATCAGAATCAGGGTCTTGCTCGAAGCGGTCAAGCAGTTTATTCACCCAGTCAAACTCACTGAGACGGCCAAGTGAACCCAGAAGCATCATCTTCTCGCGACGTATGTCTTCTAGCACCTTACGACGAGCCGTCAGAACGGCAAACTGCGGTGAATCTTCGCCCACGAAGTCTACGCCATCAGGATCAGTCTTATTCAGAACAGTATTCCAATCGGATGTATCCTCGTTTACCTTCTCAAAGATGGCAGTCATGAGTTCGTTCACAGTCTCATCATCACGCTCGCGCGCCTGTGTGAAGAGGTTTCCTAATGCGCCCTTGATCAGTCGCTTTTCCTGCTCTGTTTCAGCCTTGGTTTCGAGCTCCTTAAAGAAGGCAAGAATACTGTCATCGCCCCATGAAGAGAAGAAGCGCAGGTCAGAGCGCCAGTTCTTTTTATCTTTGATGCGCTCTTCATAATAGGCGCGCGCCTTGGGTGACTTCGATGCACCGAGGCTAGATATGAGCTTACCGCGCTGCGATTCTGGAAGACTCTCGAAGAGCAAGTCACCTACCTCCTGCTTCTTATCAGGATCGGTGATCATATCCATAACGTTAATGAGGCAGGTAATAAGGGCGCGACTGAGGTCAGGCTTGATACTCTTATCCTTGAGCAGTGAGGTAATCTCAGGGATATCCTTCTCCGTCACGCGCATACCCTTCACCTCCCAGATAGCGGAGAGAATCTCAGACTGTCTCTTGAAATCAGGCTTATCTGCGACCTTTTTCGCGAGGATACCCAGATGCTTGTTGAACTGCTTCACATCCGCTACTGCCATGCGCTGAATAAGCCATGAGAGTATGGAGGGCTTTATCTCCGCGGCATTCTCTGCGAGCTCGACGAAGATGAACTTAGCGATATTCGGGTCTTTTTCAGCGGCAATACCGAGCAGAAGGCAAGCGATCTGCGCGACGCCTTCTGGGTTACCACCGTAGCGAGGATTACCATCCTCATTCTTAACAAAGGGGTCGATGACCACTCCGAGGAGCAGCTTCGCATCATCCATGCTGCACACGACCTCTACATTCTTCGCTTTAGCATCAGCGAGGGTCTCTACACCAGCGCGGTTAATCTTTTTAGCTCTATCGAGTAGCGCATTTACAGCGGCTTGGTGCTCCAAGCGAGCCTTCTCATTCGCATCATTCTGCATGATGGTGTAGCCACTGTAGCTACCAGCTATTATCAGGAACGCTAAACCTAAGATGAAGGGCTTTGACTTCCAGAATGGCGTAACAGTCTTTTGATCTAAGCTGCTGAGATAGTCAGGACGCGCTGGTGCTTCTTCGCTCTCAGCTTGCTGATCACTGGGTGCAGCAGAGGCGGCAGGTGCAGATGCAGCAGGATTTCTCAGAGGGTTACCAGCGGCACTCTTAACCTGAAGTTTTGGACGTGCTACCTGCAGGCGAGGCTTCGCTGTAGCTGTAGACGCAGGTGCTGCGGCAGGTTCGACTGCTGGAGCAGGAGTCTCAGCTACCATGGATTCTGGTATGCTAGGAACTTGGGCTGCGGCGGGAACTTCAGCCACACTGGCAACGGGCACCTCAGGCTCGGTCTGCAGCTCGGCTGATGCTGCTGCGGCAGCCGCGATAGCAGCGGCTTGATCCTGCTCGTATTGTGCCATCTTGCGATTATACTCTTCCATCTGCTTGCTGTACTCAGCCATCTGGCGTTCGTACTCGATCTGCTCCTCAGGGCTATGCGGTACAGCCGCCTGTTGCGCTGGAGCTGATCCGCTCTGTATAGGCTTCCCAGTAGCACTGAGAAGTCTCATTTTTGTTTTCGGAAGTGCGCTCTGTGTGGTAGTGCGGAGGACGCGCGACTTAGGAATCTTATCGAAGGGAGTACTCATGATAGAAGGATACGTTCGTGTATATCTGTACTAAATAGCATAAAAAAAGAGAGATGGCAACAATGGAATTGCAGGCCATCTCTCGTTGAAGGGGAGAACTACTTCTCTCTTAGTCCTTTTGGACAGCCTTTGCTGCATCTACATAACGCTGATAAAGAGCCCCCTGCTCATGAGCTGCGTATGGTTTTTTCCAGCTATGATCCTGCTCCACACCCAGCCCGCGTAAGAAGTCGCGCTGCTCTACAGCTACACCAAGTAAGGTCTGCAGACCTGGGCGACCAGCACCGGAGAGGCTCCTAGGTGCACCTTCAAGGTAGGCATGATTGAGATAAAGAGGTCTCACCTTATGCATACTCAGCGCATGATCGAGCATAGAATGAGCCTTCTCCAACTCATCATTACCGAGGGCTCTTAAGCCCATTGAGATGAGATTTAGACCATAGGGAACGTGAGGCTGAATGAGAAGAACAGGATCAGTCCCCTCGGTTGGCATATGCTGACGCATGAGTCGTTCATTCTCTTCGTAATGCCCTAAGAATATATTAATCTCTACCAAGTGGAGCAGGTTAAAGATATTCTTCGGATTCTTCTCCAAGGCAGCTTTCAGGTAGGCTACAGCTTGAGCGGCATGCTCATCATCAGCCCTGACGGGATAGTCGCGAAGGTAACGCTCCAAGATATAATAATCTGAATAGCCATTAAGTGCGTTCTCATAATATTCCTTCGTCTCAAATCTATTTTCTTCCAGCTGATAATAGAAGCTCCACTGCGTAGCATACGTAGGCGCTACTAAATAGATCTGATAGGAACAAAGGGCTAAAAGAAGAAGGAGCGAGCCACCTAGCACGGCACGTCCCAGTCCACCCTGTGCACGTACGGCAAGAGGCTTCTCATCCATCCACTGACGATCTTTTCCTAAAAATTGTAAGAGCATATTACTACGCTTTCTCCTTACAGGAGAAGCCAGTATCCCCAAGCAGAAGGCAGTCGTCGCTGCCAAGGCATACTGATGCCAGACGAAGTCAGTGATAGACAGCAGTGCCAGCCCCACCAATATGAAGATAGCAAGAGCTGTCGCCAGACGGCGCTGCCCACTGGGCTCTTCCGCTGTCAAGAGGAGAGCCCCCTTCAGCACATGAATTCCGACCAGCAGAATACCCGCCAAAAGGGCGATTACTCCATAATCAGCCCACAGCTGCAGGTACTCATTATGCGCATAGTTGGGTCTCGCCCACTCATCAAAGAAGGGTGCAATCTCCCACTGCGAAGCACCCACGCCATAGCCCCAGAGAGGAGCATCAGGCAGCACCTGAAGCAGGTTCACCCATATAAGCGAGCGAAGGTGTGTATCTACAGTGGTGATCATACTCATCACACTCGTGCCATAGAAGAAATCATAAATGGCCACCACAAGCCCTATGATGAAGGAAAGTCCGAAAAGCCCGTCAAACCAACTCACCTTACCCTGCGTGAAAAAGCGGATTAAGAACCAGAGGAACCAACCGAGAAGCAGCACAACAGGAGCGAGGAAGAAGATAGCGCGTGTCCCACAGTAAAAAGAGAACACAATGGAGATAATACCAAGAAGGCTATAGAGAAGACCCGAGAGCTTGCGAGCCCAGATACTATACCATACCAGAGCAGAACCACCGAGAAGGAAGAAGGCTCCAGCCAAGTTCTTATATAAGAAGAGTGAGACATGGCGCGATTGTTCACCTGCCAGACCGTACTCAGGGCGACCTACTGCCCACAAGCCTACCTCTGTCTCATTCATCATGAACCAGTAGAGAATATTCAGCACAAGCGCAAGGCTCAGCACACGCAGCATGATCGTCCCCACCTTTGCCGTGGGTGCAAGATAGAGCCCTGCAAGGTAGAATAGAACACAGCCTATGATGATCCCCATATCTGCATAGGCATCAAAGGTGGAATAACTCAGTGCCGCGCGCACTAAGAGAAATACCGCTAGAGCGAGGGATACCCACGAGAGCGCTGGCAGCTGAACAAAACGCTGTCGCTTTACTAAAGCGACCAAGCCGAAAAGCATCACAAGCCCGAGCCCAACGAGGAGGGGGGCTTGGCTATAAGCCTGACTATCCGCTATAGCCATGGAGGCTATCCAGATAATGAGCATCACATAAGCTGCTAGGCGACCCCAGCGACCTTCTACAAAACGTACGGGAGATATCTCCTTTTCCATGAGCCTGATGATAGCAAATCTCCGCTATCTATGCAAGCCCAGATAATGCGACAGCTCAGGAGGGAAGTTAACTATAATCGCGGCGCCCAAAGATGGCTGACCCCACACGCACGATGGTCGCACCCTCTTCGATAGCGATGGCGAAGTCGTGACTCATCCCCATGGATAGTTCTTCTAATGGCAGCGGACCACGCGCGCGCAGCTCTACCGCGAGCTCACGCAGTGCAGAGAAGGCGGGGCGAGAATCCTCCGACTCATCACTAGGTGCAGGGATGCACATAAGTCCGCGAATATCAAGAGCAGGAAGCGACGTCAGTGTCTCCCATTCTGCGCTCAGCTCTTCTACTGAGAAGCCATGCTTGCTCTCTTCCCCATCTATATTCACCTCGATGAGGATGGAGGCGGTGACTCCTAGCTCAAGGGCGATACGCGATATAGCCTCGGCTAGTCGCAGAGAGTGTACCGCTTCGATGAGGACGAAGCCCTGCTGCAGTGCCTTTCGCACCTTATTTCTCTGAAGGGGGCCTATGAGATGCCACTGTGTGTCCGCAGGAAGCTGAGGGATCTTCTCCATCGCTTCTTGTAGCTTATTCTCCCCGAAGAGTCGCTGCCCCGCGTCGTAGCTTTCCATGATATCGCTACAGGGGAAGGTCTTGCTGACGGCTAGCAGTTTTACGCTGCCTGCAGGGCGATGGGCGCGCTGCTCGGCCTGTGCGATAAGATCGCGTATCTCTGATAGGTGCTTGGGGATGTACATGACTGTACGATAGCAAGTGTGTGAGGCTATGCCAAGGATTTTTTCTAAGCAAAAAATAAGTGGTTCAGTCGCGAGGACTGAACCACTGGTCTATAAGAATAGATCTTAGCGCGGTCGATTACTTGCTCTCTGTAGCCTCTGGCTCTGAGCTGCGCTCTTCCTTTTCGCTAGCAGATTTCCCCATAGGGACAGTCTGCCATTCTTCCTTAGTACCACGCTCGTCAGTAGCCTGCTTGTCATTCGCGGCGCTCACCATAAGTTCGCGTCCCATGAAGGGCTGACCATGGAGAACCTCGGCTGCTTGGCGTGCGGCATCAGTGTTACGCATTTCTACGAATGCGTAGCCCTTGCTGCGGTAGGTGCGTGGGTTGTAGATGATTTCGATACTCTTAACATCACCGAATCCCTTGAAGAGATCTTCCAGCTCGCTTTCGTTAACTTCGTAGGAGAGATTACCTACATAGAGTCTTCCATTGCGAGTGGGAGGTGTGGAGTTAAGACGACGACGCTCAGTACCGCCGTTTTTTGCAGGGCGTGGCTGGCGTGGCGTACGGGTATTATTAGCTCCCTTTTCTTGCTTCGCAGGCGTAGCTTTCTTGGGGGCTTGTTTCTTTTTGCCTATTCCGAAGAAACCTAAGATACGCTGAAGAAGCGAAGGCTTAGTGGCTTTAGCACTTTCGGGGCGGGGCATACGTTGGTAGCGACCGCGGCTCTGATAGCGATTCTTGCGGCGGCGGGCTCCTTGACCCTGTCTACCTTTTGTGTAGTGTTCTGACATAATATGATGGATTTTGTGGGGTAAGTGACTAAAAAAGCGAGTTTTACCCAGTTGTCTCTCGATGAGTGGTTTTCACACCCACTCACCTGTCAGGCGAAATGATACAAGGTTCTATTCATGAATCAAGCTTAAAATGCTATTCCTGAAAATTACCAATTGTTAACCAACAAAGAAATATCCGACCAACTTACGATCCAAGGACGTAAGTTTAATGACCTTACTTTGCCAATACCCTATTTTATTTACAGACTATAAGGGCTTAATATTTTTTAAAGCAAAAAACGAAAAGCTCTATAAATACCCGGGAGAAGCGTGAATCTACTGTCTCTGAAAACCGCCATTTTCTAACTAAATAAGTATGTTAGTTATGCGCTCAGTTATACAAATTATCAGCATTTTATACTTTTCTTTCATAAATCAAGAAAAAAATCACAAATAAGCAAAAATTCTCATTGACAATCGAAGTGTATTGATGTGTACTAAAGGGACAGGAAGTGTAGCGCCATGTCTGAAGAAATCAATTTAAGGTTTACGGGGGAAGTCCTCCATACCATTGACCCTAAGAATAGGGTCACGATTCCTGCGGTCTGGCGCGATGACAGCTATTCACGTATCATGCTGATACGCAGCGATTATGAGAATTACCCAGTAATCAAATGCTACACACTTGATGGGCTCACAAGACAGCTGCAGCAGCGAAGAATAATGGCACTGGAGGCAGGGTTTAGCGAAGATGAAATCGAGGACGAAATCGAGAGCATCTCTTCAGCTTGTATCAATGCCGACCTTAACTCTCAAGGGAAAGTAGTCCTTCCCAAAAAGGTTTTCCAGCACCTGAACTTCCCTCCAGAATTCGAAAAAGAGGATCTATACCTCGTGGGCTATGGTAATTTCTTCCGCATCTGGCGAACAGCGGACTTCCTCGCGCACTCCGCCACAAAGAAGGCCTCAGACAGTCGCATCCGCAGCATCTTCCGAGTCAGATAAGCCACCTCCCCCTTCACGACAGCAGCACACAAAACTTTTTACAACACAAGTCATCCACAATCATGAGCGCTACCAGCAACTGCTGGGGAGCCGCAACCCCGCCTGAAAGCACCGCATACCGTGTGGTCATCTGGGCTGAGGGTAGCATCCCCAACGAGCTTCTTTCCCAATGGCAACAGAAGCGTAAGAGCCTTCTCCAGAGCATGCAAGATGCCGGGGTGAAGGGCGCACGTGGTCGCTTAAAAAGCATGGAGCAGGAGCTGGATACCCTCTCGCTAGACCTTATCGAAACCCCCTTACTTACAAGCAGTTCCGACACCCCTTTATGTACGCGCGCGAGCGATAGCGCGCGAGCTCTTCGCGATGTCGCGGGAGTGCTAGGCTACGACTTAGGTGGCGATGCTCTCATCCTCCTGCTGGATCTGCAGGGCGAGCAGAGCCTCCCAGAGCTCATCGACGTCTGCACCTCGATGCTCAGCGCCGCTGCTCCACAAGGCTGGTGCTCCACCCCACTCATCAAGGCACTCCCAGCCGAGCAGGCTTACAACTTGCAGCTGAAATGGGGAGAAGGCTCTGCTCAGCAGCCTTCTACGACGAATGAAAACGCACAATGGCAGCAGCTTGCTGACCGCTTCCAGCACTTCACGGTCATGGCAGAAGAGGCGAGCGATGCCCTACTCGCAGCAGAAGGAAAGCTGCTCATCGATGCCACGCTCGGGGGTGGTGGACACACCCAGCGTCTGCTAGAAAAGGGCGCGCAGGTCTGGGGCATTGATCAAGATCCCGTAGCGCGCACGGCAGCACGCCAACGTCTCGCCGACTTCGGTGATCGCTTCCGCGTTCTTTCTGGAAACTTCCGCGATATCAGCAACTTACTTCAAGCTGAGGGTGTGAATCAAGTCGACGGCATTCTCGCTGACATAGGCATCTCTTCACCTCAGGTGGACTGCGCAGAGCGCGGCTTCTCCTTCATGCACGATGGTCCTCTGGATATGCGTATGAATCCTGAAGCTCCCTACAGTGCCGCCGACCTCATCGCTCAAGAAAGCGAGAAGGCCATAGCGGATATTCTGTGGCAGTATGGTGAGGAGCGCGCGAGCCGCGCCATCGCACGTCGCATCGTCCGAGAGCGCGACATCAGCCCTATCACCACGACGAGTCAGCTGGCGAATATCATCGCCTCTGTCCTCCCCCGCAAGGGTAAGCAGCATCCTGCCACTCGCAGCTTCCAAGCACTGCGTATCGCGGTGAACGACGAGCTCGGAGCTCTGCACACTCTTTTAGAAGAGGGTATCAAGCATCTGCGCCCAGGCGCACGTATGGCTATCATCACTTTCCATAGCCTCGAAGACCGCGCGGTTAAGCGCTTCTTCGAACGCATCACCAAACCCGAAGTAGACAGACCAGAATGGCCTGCTCCGCGCCCTAACCCTGAGTACTGCGCGAAGCTCGTCAATCGCAAGCCACTCGTGGCAAGCGAGCAGGAACTCTCTGTCAACCCCCGCTCTCGTAGCGCCAAGCTGCGAATTATCGAAAAAATCTAATTAGAAATTAAAACTATGTCAACTATAAGCGAAAAAGCAAAATCGCGTCACCAGATCAGCATCGCCACCTGCGTATGGATGATCGTTGTCGCCTTCATCATCGCCTGCGGCGGTGTGGACTACGCACTGGTAAAAAACGACATCACCGCCATTGGTCTTGAGAAGGATAAGCTGCACCGCCTCACCGCGAATGCGCAGATGTCTACGAGCATGTATCAGGCCCGCGCTAATGAGCTCACCCATCGCTGGACCATCCTCGACCGCTTGAGCCAGACTGGCTCTGAGCTTCAGACTATTAATTTTAACCAGATCGAGACAGCTCACCAGAGTGAGATGCGAGGTCTGAGCCTGAATAACAAATCACAAACAGCATCGGCTATCATCCCCTAATATCTAAGCTCTCACTCACGTGATGCAGTACAAAAACATTCCATGGCGACTCTTGCTACTGAGCGGATGCGTTCTCGCATCCGCTACAGCTGTCGTTATGCGATTGGTTGAGTTGCATCTTGGTAGTGAAGCTCAGCTAGCTAACTACACGGGGGAAGTCTCCGTGCGCAAGGAGCATATCCCTGCGCAGCGCGGGATCATTATGGATAGGAATGAGGAGATCCTGACGAATAATATTCAGAACTGTGATCTCATTGGTGACCGTTATCACCTGCGCGATATGGAGCGCATCATAGAAGCCCTGAGTTATAATCAGGCTATCTACGACCCAGAGTGGATAGGCGCAAGTGATAAGGAGCGCGAAAAGCTCATCGGCTCCTACGAAAACAAGCTTACCAAGCAAGCGAAGCGTACCCTCACAGACGAGGAGAAAACAGAGCGTCGTCGTCAGGCTGCTTTGAACAAGAAGATGGAGTCAGACACTTATAGACCAGAAATGGAGGAACTCTACTTCAAGCTTCATGATCAGCTCATCTCTGAAATACTCTTCCCTTATGTCGGACACTTACCTGTCGAGGTGAATGATCCCACCACAGGGAAGACGATTCAGCGCAGCATGGTCAAGGCAGATATCTCTGATATGATCGCTCAGGATGCCACCATAGCTTATAATAAGCAGGCGAGCATCGAAGGGAAGCCTAAGCGCACTATCAAAAAGCGCATCGTGATAGCGAAGGGGCTGACGATGGATCAAGCAAACAAGCTTCAACAGGCGCTAAAGCGCTCACGCATCGCTGGTGTGACTTTAGAAGTCAGCCCTGAGCGCTCTTATGCCGAGCCTGAGCATTTGGCTCACGTCCTCGGTTTTGTGAATTCTGAAAACCACGGGATGAATGGTATAGAATCGCGCTTTGAGCACTATCTCTCAGGTGCGCCTGGTGTGCGAGAGTATCGAGCGAATAACCGTGGTCAGATCATTCCGAATGAGGATGACCGCTATCTCCCTGCTAGACCGGGGCTGAATGTACAGCTCACCATCGACATGCGTATCCAAAGCATCGTGGAAGAAGAACTCGATCGAGGGCTTCGCGAGTTCCAGTCGAAGCAAGGCTGTATCATCGTGATGAACCCGAAGACCGGCGACATCCTTGCTATGGCAAGCCGTCCATCATTTCATCTGAATAGCAAAGATGTCATCACCCCATCGGGAATCGTCCCAAAAGAGGAAAACCTCAATTCTAAGGGTGAAGTCATTACTGGAGAGTTTAACTACGCGACGCAGGCTCGCTACGAGCCCGGCTCTACCTTCAAGGTGCTCGCTATGGCAGCAGCTCTAGATAAGAATACAATCTCACTGGACACGCCTATCAATACGGCACCTATACACGTCCCCGGTGGTAAACCAATCAATGACGGGAATTACCGCTACGGTATCATACCGGCTTGGGCTGTGATGAAGAAGTCGAGCAATCCGGGTAGCTATATTATGGCGCGTTCAGTCGGCTGGAAGACCTACAAGGATTACATGGATGCCTTCGGTACAACGAAGAGTATCCCACTGGATATCCCTAATGGCGGGGGCTGCGCTTTTGCAGATCCTTCGGCTCCTATTAATTTCTCACGCCTTAGTTTCGGGTATTCGATTAATGTCTCGCCTCTCCATATGGCCATGGTGTACTCAACTATCGCAAACGACGGTCGCCGTATAAACCCCCGTATCGTTAATAAGATCATCGACTCCAATGGTAAGGTTTTTGACGAATGCGCGTCTGCTCCATCGGTAGCGGTGATTAAGCCTAGTACAGCTCGCAAACTGCGTCAGGCATTATCCACTGTCACTGAAAGCACAGGTAAGCATGGACGCGGTACAGCTACCCACGCTGCTATACCCGGATTCAAGGTAGCAGGCAAGACAGGTACAGCGAAAAAAGTAATAGAAGGTAACCGTGGATATCATGATAATCTTTACACTGTCTCATTTGCTGGTATGATCCCCGCGGACAAACCTGAACTTGTCATCATGACGGTGATTGATAATCCCAAGCGCTCCATCAGTGGAGGACTGGGCGGCGGCACGGTAGCTGCCCCCATCTTCCGCTCTGTCACTGAACGACTCATCGATCTTCTCAATATACAGCCAGACGACCCTATCGCTTACCGCGAGTACAAAGAAAATCTTCGTAAAACAGCCTCCACTCAATAAAAATCACCCCCACCCTCCACCATGAATAGCGACACACTTTTTTCCTGCCTCAGCCAGAGTAGCAGCACAGGGACAGCCCCTGAAGAAATCACCCAGCTCACCGACGATAGCCGCGAGGTGACAGCAGGCTCATGCTTCGTCGCCGTAAAGGGCTGTACTTTTGACGGTCATGACGCTATTAGTTCTGCCATTGAGGCAGGGGCTACAGCCATCGTTGCGCAGTGCCCACCTACGGATATCGCGCTCTCAAAAGGCATCTACTGGGTAGAGGTTCCTGACACACGTCAGGCAAATGGGCAACTCGTCAGTCAATGGTACGGTGAACCGAGCAAGGATCTCATCATGCTCGGCGTAACAGGTACAAATGGAAAAACCACTATTAGCTACCTGTGCAACCACATTTTCCGCAACTCATGGCAGCGTGCTGGTCTCATCGGCACCATCGTCACCGATGATGGTGATAAACGAAAGCCCTCTTCAAACACGACTCCCGGTAGCCATCAGCTCCAAGCCCTGCTTCACCGCATGCTAGAGAACCGCTGCCGCGCCGTCGCCATGGAAGTATCCTCCCACGCACTCAACCAGCGTCGCACCGCAGGCACCCAGTTCAGCGTCGGTATCTTCACGAATCTCACACAGGATCACATGGATTACCATAAGGATATGGAGAGTTACTATCAGGCGAAAAAGCAGCTCTTCCTCGATATGATAGCAGAAGGAGCGCGTAAGCCTACAGCCATCATTAACATCGATGACAGCTATGGTCGTCGCCTCAGCGAGGAGCTCTCCCCACTCATGCGCGTGCGCACCTTTGGTCTGTCGGAAGATGCTGACTACTGCGCACGCCCTAGCATCGTCTCCTTGAAGGGTAGCCAGTTCGAACTGAATTATCAGGGCAAGCAGTACCTCGTACGTACCCCGCTCATCGGTGACTTCAATATTTCAAACAGCCTCGCTGCCATCGTGGGCTGTGCCGCTGCGGGCATCCCACTTCGCGATGCGATCGCGGCTGTGGCGCATTCACCACAGGTACCAGGCCGCCTCGAACTCGTCAGCAGTGTGAACAACGTGCAGGGCTTTGTCGATTACGCGCACACGCCTGATGCTGTCGAGAATGTATGCTCTACCATGCGTCGTCTCTGCCGCGCGGGTCGCCTCATCACCGTCTTCGGATGTGGAGGTGATCGCGATAAGGGTAAGCGCCCACTCATGGGTGAGGCAGCAGCGCGCTACAGCGATATCTGCATCGTCACCAGCGATAACCCACGCTCAGAAGAACCTGAAAGCATCATCAATGATATCATGCCCGGTATTCCGAAGCCGAAGCAGCAGCGCATCACTGATCGTAAGGAAGCCATCAGCGCAGCACTCGAGATGTCACGCCCAGGCGATGTCGTCCTCATCTGTGGCAAGGGGCATGAAGATTACCAGATCTTTGGAGCTGAGACTGTACACTTCTCTGACATAGGAACAATCAATAATTACTACCGCGAGAAGAATCCTGACGGAATCAGCACCCCTTCACGCAAGCCACGAGATTTCGACCGCGAAGGCTCTGAAGGAGCAGAAGACGGTCGCGGAGATCGCGGTGGTGATCGCGGTTTCAGCCGTGG
>CAYJLR010000013.1:0-26728 GCA_964370895.1 uncultured Akkermansia sp.
CCAAGACTAGCCTCTGAACAAGAAGAAGTGTGGTCGGAGGAAGTCCTGCGAGACATTCTGCGACTAAGCAGAATGAGGACGAAGAGGAGTCAGGCTAGCTTCGTCTCAAATCGCAGTGCGATTTGTGTCTCATTTTGCTCCTTCGCAAAATGTGTTTTAAGAATCACATTATGTGTCTGGCTCATTTCGGAGCTAAGGTGCTCTCACACGCGTTATAGCGTTTGTCATAGAAGACAGTAGCCACGATCCTCGCGTGTTAACAGTGACGTCAGTTTCTGACGTGGACTTCCATGCTCGGTTTGCCACGCGCGCACAACCATATCTATCATGAGACTGCATGATTCATTCAGTTTCTACACTACAATGTCCATGTAAAAAAGGATTGATTTATTTCTACACTGCGCTATACTCTTCTTAGTTATCATACGTATCATTATTAACTGACTTTATTTCATTACAGTGTCACCAGCCCTTTACCAATTTGCTAAGAAGCTTCTGTTTCAACTAGATCCTGAAACAGCCCATCACGTCACTTTGTCCGCTCTCCGTATTTCTGAGAAACTAGGCTTTCTGCCTAGCATTATGGGTGCAGTGCCTCAGGATCCTGTCAAGGTGATGGGGCTTGAGTTCCCTAATCGAGTCGGTCTTGCTGCAGGTATGGATAAGGAAGCGAATACGGTGGATGCGCTTGGTTCTCTTGGTTTTGGTTTCATCGAGGTAGGGTCGCTTACTCCTCTTGCTCAGCCGGGTAATCCTAAGCCTCGTGTGCATCGCTGTATACCTCAGCAGGCTATTATCAATTACATGGGTATTAATAATCCAGGTATTGAGGAGGGGATGCGTAATCTGAGTACCAGAAAGAAGTTCAAGGGTATTGTCGGTGTAAATATTGGTAAAAATACTGCAACGAGTAATGAAGATTCCCATGCGGATTATCTTCAGTGTCTTCGTGCTGCTTGGAATTTTGCTGATTACATCGCGCTGAATTTCTCATGTCCTAATGTGGCTGGTCTTTGTGATCTTATGAAGACTGCTCCTGCTGCTGATTTGCTCTCCATCATGAAGAGTGAGCAGAGCAATCTCTTCAATGAGACGGGGCGTTATGTCCCCATTGCGATGAAGATTTCTCCAGATATGACTGAGAGTCAGATTCGTGAGCTGAGTAAGGTTTTCCTTGATGGGCAGCTTGACGGTCTTATCTGCACGAACACGACGACGTCTCGTGAAGGGGTAGAGAATCACCCTGCTGCAAGTAAGAGTGGTGGTCTCTCAGGTAAGCCTCTTTATAATAAGGCAAATGAGACTCTGGAGGCTTTTTCCAAGGAGCTGAAGGGTGAGATCCCCATTATCGGTGTAGGCGGTATCATGTCAGCTGATGATGCCGTGGCTAAGCTGAAGGCTGGAGCTAGTCTGGTTCAGCTATACACGGGCTTCGTTTATAATGGTCCTCCTCTCATCCATGCCTGCGTGAAGGCGATGCGTGAGCTGCGCTAATTGAGGCTGTTTTTTTCAATTTGTTTTTTACATGTGAGGGCTATCTGCGATTTGCAGGTAGCTTTCTTTTTTGCTTAGATTTTTTCCTTGTTTTGCTAGAATAAATTTTCTTTGCAAATGGGGGGGAATAGTCTATAATTCTGCTGGACGCGCACGCAAACGCGTTCTCATGACATATGAAGATCGTTCTCGCATACTCAGGTGGTCTTGACACATCCGTTCTACTGGTGTGGCTCAAGGAAAAGTACAATGCTGAAATCATCGCTTACTGTGCTGACGTAGGTCAGGGTGATGAGCTAGACGGCATCATCGAAAAGGCTCTCGCTACAGGTGCATCTAAGTGTATCATCGGTGATCTCAAGGCTGACTTCGCTGAGAACTATATCTATCCTATGTTCCAAGCAAACGCTGTCTACGAAGGTCGCTACCTTCTCGGCACATCCATTGCACGTCCTTGTATCTCCAAGGCTATGGTGGATCTCGCAATCGCTGAAGGCGCACACGCTATTGCTCACGGTGCTACCGGTAAGGGCAATGACCAGGTGCGTTTCGAACTTTCTATTAACGCTCTCGCTCCTCACCTCGAAGTAATCGCTCCATGGCGCATGAAGGAATGGCGTGACCAGTTCCCTGGTCGTACAGAGATGATTGAGTTCGCAGAAGCTCATAACATCCCTATCCGTCAGAGCATGAAGAAGCCATACTCCATGGATCGCAATCTCCTTCACATTTCTTATGAAGCAGGTATCCTTGAAGATACTTGGTATGATGCTACTACTGAAGAAGATCGCGAGATGTATCTGCTTTCTACAGCTCCAGAAGATGCTCCTGACGCTCCTGAATACGTACAGTGCCTCTTCGAAAAGGGTGATATTATCGGTCTTCAGAATGAGAACCTCGCTACGCTCATGACTGAGCTCGGTGTGGAAGCTCGTGGAGAACGCGACGGGTACACGCTTCTCGACCCACTCGGAGTCATGCTTATTCTCAACGCCCTCGGTGGTAAGCACGGTGTAGGTCGTGTGGATATCGTCGAGAACCGCTTCGTCGGTATGAAGAGCCGTGGTATCTACGAAACCCCAGGTGGTACTATTCTCCTTGCAGCTCACCGCGACATTGAGACTATCACGATGGACCGTGAAGCTCAGAAGGTGCGTGACTCCCTCATTCCTGACTACGCTACGATGGTGTACAATGGTTTCTGGTTCGCTCCTGAACGCGAAGCTATACAAGCACTCGTCACTAAGACACAGGAAACTGTGAACGGCGAAGTTCGCCTGAAGCTCTATAAGGGTAATGTCATGAATGCTGGTCGTAAGAGCCCTAACTCGCTCTACAACTACGCGATGGCTACCATGGAAGCTGACTACACTGAGGAAGATTACAATCAGGATGACGCTAGCGGCTTCATTCACCTGAATGGTCTTCGTCTCAAGCAATTTGCTCGTGTGAACCAGAGCAAATAAGCTATAATCCATATTTACTAGCTCGCGCCTTTGTAGCCTGCAAGGGCGCGAGTTATTTTTTTCACATGCTTACTCACTTACCAAAATTATCTTACGTGCTACTCTCACATAACCGTGAGAAGTACATAAAGGCTGCTGTCGAAAGCGCCTTTGCGCAGGACTATGCTGGTGAGCTGGAGTATATATTCTGTGACGATTGTTCTACAGATCGCACATTTGAGATTATTAAGGCTTGCGTAGCTGCGTACAAAGGCGATAGACGTATCGTCCTTACACAGACTCCTCAGAATGGGCACCTCGCGGTGAATACGAATCATGCGGTGAAGCATGCATCTAGTGACTGGATCATCCGAGCTGATGATGACGATTTTTCTAGCGTAGATCGCTGCACTCAGATAGCTGAGGCTATCATGAGGCACCCAGAATGCACCTATGTCGTCACGGGGGTAAAACAGTTCACGGATGACGAAGAAGAGTTGATTCTGCGTGAGAGTATGCAGCCATCGCGTAGGTCTGAGACCTGTTTTCGAATCGCTGATATCAGACAGGGTTACGAGGCTGTACGCGGGCGCCAGCCTTCTATTTATTCTTATAAGGCATGGCACCGTTCTGTGTATGATCGCTTTGGTGAGCTGCACGAGCAAGGTTACTATGTGGATGACCTCTGCTGCTATAATAGGGCGAATATCATGGGCTATGGCGTCTATATCGAGCATGCGAAGAATGTATTCATGCGCATGGGTAGTGAGAATATGAGTCGCGGTGGTGATGATAATAGTCGTGGTTATGAAGCCATCATGCGCTTGGAAAGGTTCAATGATAAGTACTACAATGTGACCTGGGAGCCTATGCTTCGTGATATTGAAGCTTATAAAGAATATCTAAGCGCTCAGACATTAGAAGAGCAGCAGGCATGTGCCGCCTTCATCCAAGCTCTCCAGAACGACATGGATATGCGTGCAGATCTGAAGCAGTACTGGCGCAAGGGGGTGATAAATCGCCTACGCATTAGAAAGAAGTATCGGTATAAGGGGCTTTTTATGCTCATTCGTGTGCTTCCTATGTCTCTTTTCGCTCGTATTCTAGCTGTTTTCCGTCGTTTTAAAGATTAAACTATACTGCCAAGATGATGCCTACACCGATTCAAGCAAAGAAGCCTCTTTCTATTTTCATGCACCCGCGATGTTTTTGGGTGTTTCGTATCAGTGGTGTAGCTCGCTATGTGTGCGAGCTTACGCGTGAGTTATTTGAGATGGGGCACAGCGTGCATATCCCGATTAAGGATACACCGACGGAGTATCTATTGAATGCAGATTATTTTCAACGTGTTTCAGCTGAGACTCCTACACCTCCTTGGTACATCATGGGGTTTTATAAAATGGGGCTTAAGACTCCCAAGGCGGATTATTTCTTACGCTTTATCCGTCGCTGGGAAGGAGCTCGAGCCATGGATGAGCTTTCCTTTGATCTCGTTCACCCGACCCATATGAACTCGCTGGAGATTCTGGATCATTTACATGGTAAGAAGCTGGTAGTCACGGTTCATGATATGACTCATGAGCTGCGCCCAGAGAGTTTCCCGTCTCGTGACCCGTCTGCTCAGCGTAAGAAGATCATGGTGGAGCGTGCAGATCGAGTGATAGCTATTTCTCAGCAGACGAAGGATGATCTCGTGCATCTCTATGGGACGCATCCAGATAAGATTGATGTGATCCATCATGGGAATTCTTTAACTCTACCTACTCATCATGAGCAGATTCAGATGGATCTCCCTAGTCGCTACATTCTCTTCGTCGGTGCAAGGCAAGGCTATAAGAACTTCTTACGTACGCTAGAGGCGATAGCACCTCTGATGAAGGAGATGCCTGACCTGCACTTCGTCTGTGCCGGTGGTGGTACATTCAGTGCAGAGCAGCTAGATCACATCACTGAGTATGGAATAAATGATCGTGTCAAGCAGATGTGGGTGACTGATGAAGAGCTCGCTGTGATGTACAACCGTTCTGTGTGCTTCATTTACCCCTCTGAGTATGAAGGCTTCGGTCTTCCCATTCTCGAGGCCTATGAGTGTGGCACACCGGTGCTCTGTGCTCGTGCTAGCTGCTTCCCTGAGGTAGCAGGGGATGCTGCTATTTACTTCGACCCTACTAATGCGGAAGAAATGACTGAGAAAATGCGCTCCATGTGCTGCGACCCTTCATTGCGAGAGCAGTATATAGCGAAAGGGCGTGAGCGTGTGAAGCTGTTCTCATGGAGACGCTGTGCGGAAGAAACGCTCGCATGCTATCACAAAGCAATGAATTCTTAAACTAATGATGATTTCAAAATTAAAAACTGTTGCGTTTAAAACATTTGAGTGCCTCTGTTCTCTAGGCTTGCGTCTGAATTCTCGTGTACATCTCGGTGTTCACTGCCATATTCTAGGTCTCCCTCGTGTGCGTCTTGCACGCGGATCGCAGCTCTCTATTGCTGATAATGTGACGCTCTGCTCACTTGCTCGTTTTAATCCTTTGCTCTGTGAGCCCGTGAATATACAAACATTATCGGAAGGTGCCCGCGTCGAGCTTAGTCATCATGTAGGCATCAGTGGAAGTAGAATAGTCTGTTGTAACCGCGTCTCCATAGGTGCTTACACTATCATCGGACCTGATACACTTATTTATGATTCGGAAGGGCATGATTATGACTCTAAAATTGGCTGGAGCGGACGTAGTAGGAGAACAGGGCGTGCTATAAGCATAGGAGAACGATGTTTTATTGGTGCACGCTGTACTATTTTAAGTGGGGTGACAGTAGGGGATCAGTGTGTGATAGCGGCGGGTACAGTACTTACTTGTGATGTGCCAGCTGGGCATATTGCTAGTGGAAATCCTGCTACTATTTCACCTCTTCCGAAGATTCTTGGTGGGATGGGGAAGAAAAAGCGCGTTCCAAGTGTAGAAACAAGTCATTGACTTAGATCTTTTACTTTGCTATTCTCAGCTCATATGAAACCAGATACTGACTCATTTATCGATACCCTTTGTGATGCTATGGAGTGGGAAGACATAGAGATGTCTATGGATACCCCTTTTAAGAAGCTACCTGAATGGGACTCACTCAGTTTCCTTTCTTTACTGACAGTGCTTCGTAATGAATATGGTATCAGTCTTGATGTACAATCATTTAATGATATAGAAACTTTTCAAGATATCTACTCACTTATAGAGGAATAAGCACATTTCATGACGGCTTTCTGGGAGCATACTGAGGATTTATACCTACCAGCTTGTGATGTATCATCTACGGGTGAGCTCGTGAGCTATGAGGAGCTTTATGCGAGAGCTGATAGCTTTGCAGAGCAGCTTACGCATCCTTTAGATCAGCGTGTGTTCCTGATCATAAAAGCGGGGAATAATCTGCCCAGCCTGATTGCCTATATAGCCTGCTTACGTCATAAGCATGCTTGTCTCTTAGTGAGCGATAGCTTGGATGCGGAATCTAGTGCATCGCTCTGCTCCTATTATGAGCCAGATTTCATTTACCAAGCCGCTGAAAATAGCGAAGGTTATGAACTAGTCAAGGTTTCGATAGAGGGGCATAAGCCTATTCATCAGGATCTGCGACTTCTTCTTTCTACATCAGGATCGACAGGTTCTCCTAAGTTAGTTCGTCTAAGTGAGAAAAATGTACTCGCGAACGCCCAAAGTATTGCGAGCTACTTAAAACTCGATTCGTCGGAGCGCCCTCTGACGAATCTGCCTATGTATTATTCTTATGGCCTGTCTGTGATTAATAGCCACTTACAGGCAAAGGCTTGTATCCTATTAACGGCTGATTCACTTATTTCGGGGAGTTTTTGGGGATTTGCGAAAGAGCACGGTGCGACATCTTTAGCAGGTGTGCCCTATACCTATGATATGCTGGAAATGGTAAACTTCCGTAACTCTGATATCTCCAGCTTACGCTATATGACACAAGCAGGTGGTAAGCTATCCGCAAGTCTAGTGGAGACCTATGCACGCTGGGCGAATGAGCGTGGTATTCGCTTCTATGTCATGTATGGACAGACAGAGGCGACAGCTCGCATGAGCTACTTACCGACTGAGGAGACCTTGAGCCGCCCAAGTTCTATCGGTATCGCTATTCCGGGAGGAGAGTTCTACCTGAAAGATATTAATGGTGAGTGTACACAGGAAAAATGTAGCGAAGGTGAGCTCATCTATAAGGGGGATAATGTCAGTATGGGCTATGCCTATAGTCGTGATGACTTCAAGCTCGGTGATGAGCGCGAAGGCGTGCTGCACACTGGTGATATCGCACGTTGTGATGAAGACGGCTATTATTATATCACGGGGCGACTGAACCGTTTTCTAAAAATTGCAGGGAACCGCTTTGGTCTCGATGAGATAGAAACGCATCTACGTGTGAGCAGTATATCGGCCTACTGTGGTGGTGAGGATGATAAGCTCATCGTCATAGTAGAAAAGGAGGGGGATAAGTCACGTGTATCTCAGCTTCTGAAGAGTAAATGGAAACTCAGTCGCAAACAATATCAAGTAGAGATACTTGACTCTATCCCTCGCTCGGAATCGGGAAAGGTACTGTATGCTCAGCTCTTTGCTCCTTATTTAAACGCGTCGCAGTGAAGTATCTCTTACCTTTTTAGCTGAAGGAATCTCTCGTCTATAGTTCTTGCGAGAATGCGGGCTACATAGGCAACTAGAATCAACGTGAGAAACATAGCCCACATGCTTATGTCGTTCACACCATAGTTGCGAGCGAACAAACCTATGATAAGCCCCTGCAGTAGGTAGATTTCGTATGAGTTATTGACAACCCAGCTGCATGGTGCGATGAGTTTTGTTTTAATTGACGGCATGACTAAGAAGCAGAATATACACAGTAGAGGTGTCATAAATAACGCAAAATTATATCGCGCGACCTCTGGAGTGTCTATAGTGTAATAGCGGCCTATTTTATAGCAAGCTAGTAAGCAGAAAAAGACACCTGTTAAATTTGCCAGAGTCACCTTACTAGGTTGCTTGATGAGGGCAAGACTAATACCCATAGGGAAGCCTAAGGTGGAGATCCACCAGTGGCCGTGATAATCTAAGCATATATAGAGATACATGAGCAGCAGTGACGCCACCCAGGAAATGGCTACTCCAACGCGAATGGAGAAGAACCGGAAGGTAAAAAAGAAAATCAGATATAGAATGCAGAGAACCTCTACGAAATAGGCATAGGACACGAAGTTCGATCCTACTGAAAAATTATGAATGAGTAGACCGAGACTGAGATCTCTGTAATGGAACAGCGCGTAACAGCAAAAGGCGATGAGTAAGGGGATGAAAAGCTTCGAATAGCGTTTCCTGAAAAATCCTTGCAAATATCGCTGACTTCCTTGCGTGACTAAGCCTTTCATCAGCCCATAACCTGAAAGGAAGAAGAAAACGCTCACACCATAACGCCCCACTAGACCTGCAATACGATCGAGAATAGGTATTCCCATACCTGGCATATGGTGCCAGAGAATCGCTAGGGTGAGAATAAGCTTGAGGTACTGAGTTGACTCAAGAGTGAAATTCTCTTGCTTTTTGAAACCTCGAAAAGGTAAGAGACAAAGGATGAAAAAGAAGCAGAGAAGGGTAAGATACATAAAACTAGACAGAGATAATTCCTTTTGCCTCCTCACGTGCCCAGGCATCATCTTCAATGATGATATCGAGGCTATCGCCGTAGTCACGTGGTGTAGAGTTCTCTAGCACGCGCTCTACCGTGCGCCATATACCGGCGAAGCTTAGATGACCCGCGACGAAGGCGTCGACGGCTACTTCATTCGCAGCATTGTACATTGCGGGCATCGTGCCTCCGCGTATGCCTGCTTGCTGAGCGAGGCGTAGGGCAGGGAAGTCGTCCCAGCGAGGGGCCTCGAAGTGCAGGCTTGCGAGCTTTGCGAGGTCAAGTTTATGCAGGGAGTTCGGGAGGCGATCTGGCCAGGTGACAGCATACTGGATGGGGAAGCACATATCGCTCGCACTAAGCTGCGCGATGATAGAGCCATCTGTGAACTCCACGAGAGAGTGTACGATACTCTGAGGATGTACGATGACATCCACACGCTCCATCGGAATATCAAAGAGCCAGCGAGCCTCTATCATCTCCAGACCTTTGTTAAAGTAGGTTGCTGAATCGATAGTGATCTTCTGCCCCATCGTCCATGTAGGGTGTTTCAGTGCCTGCGCCAGCGTGACATGTTCTAGCTGATCTGCAGGAAGCTGGCGGAATGGTCCACCGCTCGCGGTGAGGATGAGGCGTGATACTTCTGCAGCTCCGCCCGTATGCCCTTGAAGGCATTGGAAAATAGCATTATGCTCACTGTCTACCGGCAGCACCGCGATACCCTTCTCGCGGGCGCGTTGCATGACGAGCTCACCAGCCATGACGAGGATTTCCTTCGACGCGATGGCGAGATCTTTCCCTGCCTCAATGGCGCAGAGTGTTGGGTAGAGACCAGCCGTGCCGATGATAGACACGAGTACCATGTCGAGATCAGCGAGACTTGCGAGCTCGCATAGCCCTTCTAGTCCACCGTAGACTGTGGTATCAGAGGGTAGAAGTGCGCGTAGATCATCGAGATACTCTGTCTGGAAGAGCGCGACATGCTTGACATTAAACTCACGTGCTTGCTCTGCTAGCTGCTTGTAATTTCTCTGAGCAGCTAGTGCCACGACCTCCATACGATGAGGGAGATCGCGGGCTACTTTCAGTGCACTCGTTCCTATACTTCCCGTTGATCCGAGGATTGCTACGCGTTTTCTGCTCGTCATATAGAGAGGAGAATATAGGAAAGAGGCACTGGATTCAAGTTATTTCTTAACTGACGTATTCTTGACTGGGGCGACGAACTTATCCTTACCGTCAGTCAGCCAGTCGAGTGTGAAGACGACGACTTCATTGGACTTGTGATTATCCTTTTCGAAGAAGACCGCGATCTTACCATCTTCCAGCACAGAGAGTGAAGAGTAGGCTGAGACACCAGGGTAGATCACCTTACCATCACTCCATGTCTTACCTTCATCGTAGCTGATGCGTACGGTGAGATTCTTACGTCCATTGCTGCTGTTCGCATTGGAGAAGAGGAGTCTGTCCTTGTCATGACCTGTCTTCGTCGAAGTGTAGCGGATGATGCTGCCATTGCATGATGGATCGATGAGGGTAGGCTCTGGAGCAGATGTCCATGTCTTGCCTTGGTCAGTGGAGCGATGCACGTGGCGGCGACCTGCTCCATTCACGCGGCTGTTGACCATCCATGTGCCATCATTGAGTTCGACGAGCTTGGACTCGTCAGCGGGCTTGATAGGATTGTCGATGACGTACCATGACTTGCCATGGTCATCACTGCCGAAGATGTAGAGCCCTCGCTGTAGATTTACGATATTATGAAGGATCTTTCCATCGCTCGTGTAGATACCACGTCCCGAGGTGATGAACTTGAAATTGCGCTTCCACTCAGGCTTCGCGATCTGGTCTGTGATGTCGACAGGCTTGCTCCATGTCTTGCCGTTGTTCTTACTCACTACATAGTGAAGGTAGAAAATATCCTTCTCTTTGTTCAGATCCATGAAGTTGTAGAACAAGAAAATATGTCCAGTCTTCTCATCGAGAACGAAAGATGGGTCGGAAGCAGACTGTCCCAGAGGGAAGTCAACGACGATTTTCTCCTTAGACCATGTCTTACCTCCATTGGCACTGCGGCGCACGGCGATGTTGATATCATTGCTTTTGTTTAAGTCTCCGAGATGCGGTACGCGTTCATCAATAGCAGCGACGAGATCGCCATTCTTAGCCGTGATAAGAGCAGGAATACGGTAGCCCGCAACACCCTTTTTCATACCAGTGTAGAAAATATCACTGTGATAGCTAATGCCTTCTGCAAGACCTGAGTCCTTTTTCGGTGCTGCTAAAGCGCAGCCTAACATAACGAGTGGTGCGAGAAATAATTTATTCATACCTCGCTGCACTATACACGAATCAAGATCGATAGGCAAGAAAACAATACGCGATTATTGTCATCAATCCTATAATTCAATGATTATATAAAATTATAAAATTATGAATGATAAAAATATTCACAAAGCGATTGTTATATGCTATTATCCGCCCGCATGAAAGCTCAGCCACCATCGAACAAGACCGCCATTCTGCTCCTTCATTGCCCTGACAAGCAAGGGATACTCGCGACCGTTACCACCTTTATCAATGATAACGGCGGTAACATCATCTACCTCGCGCAGCACGCAGATCGTATGGAGCAGGTCTTCTTCATGCGCGTAGAATGGGATCTGAAGGACTTCATCATCCCTGATGAGAAGATCGCGGATACCTTTGACATGCTCTTTGGGAAGAAGTACGACATGCATGTCGAGCTTTACTTTAACAATAAGAGCCCCCGCATGGCGCTCTTCGTCTCGAAGATGCCTCACTGCCTCTTCGATATACTGGGACGCTACTCGGCAGGGGAGTGGAATGTAGAAATCCCCCTCATCATTAGCAATCATGAAGACATGCGCTCCATCTCAGAAAAGTTTGACATACCCTACCACGTCTTCCCCATCACAAAGGAAAATAAGAAGGAGCAAGAGCAAGCCACACTCGATCTGCTCGCAGAGCATCAGATCGACTTCGTCGTGCTAGCACGCTACATGCAGATACTCTCCCCAGAGTTCATCACTCGTTATGAGCATCAGATTATCAATATTCATCACTCCTTCCTCCCCGCATTCGTCGGAGCGAAGCCCTACCACGCGGCCTTCGATCGCGGTGTGAAGCTTATTGGTGCGACCAGCCACTATGTCACCAATGAACTAGACGCAGGCCCCATCATCGAGCAAGACATCACACGCGTCTCTCATCGCGATTCTGTGCAAACACTCGTAAACAAAGGTCGCGATATAGAGAAAATAGTCCTATCCCATGCCGTCGATAAGCATATCTCACACAAGATACTTGTCTATGGAAACAAGACTGTGATATTCAACTAATCATTGAATATCCACACCCTCATCGTGTGCTTATCATACGGGCACTTCGTCGAGCAGCAGTTACGACGAAGCGTAAAATATCATTGGCATCTCCCAGCAGAAATGCTAAAATAAGCTATGAATTCCTTTTCATCTTACCTCTGCGCCAGTAGCGCAGCCCTAGTTACACTGACTGCGCCCGCCTTTGCCGAGCAGGGGCTTGATAAAGCTGAAGCCGCGAAACTCACAGCCTCCCTCATCAAGGAGCGCCAACAAGCCTCTCTCGCTAAGTGGGAGAACGAATGGGACGCGAAGGCGCTGAAGCACGGTGACTACACCATGAAGTTCACCTACAACACGGTGGGTAATAAGCCCTCTGACGGGCGTGCCCTCTATATAGCTATGCACGGTGGCGGTGGAGCACCTCCCCGAGTGAACGACCAGCAGTGGGAAAATCACAAGAACCTCTACACTCCGGTAGAAGGCATCTATTTTGTCCCACGTGCCCCTACAGATACATGGAATATGTGGCATCAGGGCTACATGGATCCCTTCATTGAAAAAATCATTGAACTCGCTGTCATTAAAGAAGGCGTGAACCCAAACAAGGTCTACATCATGGGCTATTCGGCAGGTGGTGACGGTACATACCAGCTCGCACCTCGTCTTGCCGACCTCTGGGGTGCGGCCGCTATGAGTGCAGGTCACCCTGGTGACGCTCAGATAGAGAACCTTTACAATCTCCCCTTCGGTCTCTACATGGGAGCAAAAGACGCCCCCTATAAGCGTAACCTCATCGCCGCGGAATGGAAGGAAAAGCTCGCAGCTCTCGCTAAGGCGAACAAGGGAGCTTACATCAACGATGTGCAGATCTTCCAGAACCGAGGTCACTGGATGAACCTCGATGATGCCGTCACTATGAAATGGATGCCGAAGTTCAAGCGCAATCCAATTCCGCAAAAAATAGTCTGGCTTCAGGATGATGTCCTCCGCGAGCGCTTCTACTGGCTCCAAGTTCCTCTCAGCGCAGCAAAGCAGAATGACAAGATAGTGATTAGCTACAAGGGGAACACGATTAACATCGAGGAAACAAACGTAGCCGACTTCACCATCTGTCTGAATGATGCGATGCTGAATCTCGACAAGCCTGTCACCGTCGAGCTCAATGGTAAGCAGATCTATAACGGCCCCGTTCCTCGCACGAAGGCAAACATCGAATCCGATGTAAACGCCCTTCGCGACCGCGATCTCATCTTCCCTGCAAAACTCCGTGTGCAGGGTGATAAGGTCACTGCGGTGCAGGGCTAAAAGCCACCGACACATAATTAAACAAAAAATGCTAGCGTGATGTAACGCTAGCATTTTTTTATGATACGACTTTTCTTATTCACTTTTGCGGAAAACGAATTGCGAGAACTTCCCTTTAGTAAATGCTGGAGAAGGCCATATTTATGAAAGCATAAAAGCACGGCATTTTTCATATCAATTGCGATATTCCGCAGTTCTATCTATGATAAGTAACTGATCTTGACATCTGAGTAGATCTTCTTATGATGGGTGTATGATCTCTTTCATTGATAACCTAGGTATAGAAAACATCGTTTACGGTATTGTAGCAGTCGCCGGGCTGGTAGCCGTGGTGTACTGTACTTTCTTTACCTCTACTGATGAGGATCGCAGTATACATGATGATAGCAATTTGATAGATGATGTCGATAGCTCGGATGACAGTTCGGATGATTAAGGCTGAGCATTATGTCTAAATGTTATAGTGTACTCATCTATTGTCTGTGTGAATGTTGTGCTGATATGTCAGGGGTTGCCTATATTGGTACTTGACAGTAGAGAGGGCGCATTCTAGAATGCGGCAGAATAATGTGTAGGCTCTTATCTCTAAAAAGGAGCGCATATAGCGACCTGCTCTTATGAAGATATGCTAAGAGATAGATGCGTTTAAAAAAAGAGAAATAACCTTAATATCAATATGCTAGAAGAAATGGAGTCGAAGTTATGCGCTGTTGTTCCCGTTGCGAATAGGGGGACCTACTTGATACAGTGCTGTGATTGTGAAATTCACCTTGCTTGTTCACTCTAATCGTCTGGTATAGAATATTTAATATTGTAATTATTGTGAGTGCCCCCCCTAAAATCAGTGTTGTCATCCCTATCTATAATGTAGAGCGCTACTTGAGGCAATGTCTTGATAGTGTAATTAATCAGACTCTAAGCGATATCGAAATCATCTGTGTGAATGATGGCTCGCCCGACGCCTGCGGTGAGATTATAGATGAGTATGCCAAGTGCGATAGCCGCGTGAAGGCTGTCCATCAGGAGAATGCTGGTTACGGTGTCGCTGTGAATAAGGGCATGAAGATGGCGCGCGGGGAGTATATCGGCATTATCGAGTCAGATGACTGGGTCGAGCCTACGATGTATGAACGACTCTATGAGCAGGCTAAGAGCTTTGATGCTGATGTAGCTAAGTGTGATTTTACCTTTTATAAAGGGAATGACGTTTATGTGCCACATGATAATATAGCTAAAGTAGGCGCTGAAGATACCTGCTTTACGATCAAAGAAAATCCATTGATTTTCATGTATCATGTGAGTATTTGGTCAGCTATTTACCGTCGCGAGTATATGCTCCAGCATCAGATCTGGGTGGAGGAGTCTCGCGGTGCGTGCTATCAAGATATGCCTTTTGCCGCGCTCGTATACGCAAAAGGCGCACGTATCACTATACTTCATGACCATTTGATTAACTACAGAGCAGAAGAGGGGCAGGGGTCTTCAACTTTAAGATCAGATGCTATCCTGATGAATATGCCTATCAAGTGTGAGGCCGCGAAGCAGATTTTTATTGAGCATGATTGTTGGGATGAGGTGCGCGATGTGGCGTATAGTCATTTTTATAACTGCTCAGTGGGGATGTTTTTCCAAAGTGATGCGGTGCATCAGAAGGAATTCTTTAAGAAACTAGTAGCGCTTTTTGGAACGGATGATACGAGCGATCGTCTGATTCATCTGCCTAAAGAACGACGTATTCTTAACATGATCAGGAATAATGACTATGCTGCTATTCAGAAGCTTATCGCGAAGAAACGCATGAGTCCCTTCTTGCAGAAAATAGCATCATTTAGGAGCTCTCGATGTAAGAAATATCGCGTGCTTACCTTATTCGGGCTGAAGATGTATTTTAAGCGTTCATAGCCGCTGTTAAACCTAGGCTTGCTGTTTGATCTACACCGGTGGCTCTTTCTCATCATCGTATGCGGAGAGTACTCATCTAAGTTATCACTACGCAAGCAAATAGAAAAACCACCCAGCTCGTGTATCTGGGTGGTTCTTTTTGATAGAAAATGAAGGATCGCTTTATCCGTTTAGCTGCGAGGTGCAGTTAGGGCAGCGGGTGGCATCGATGTGAATGTCTGTCTTGCAGAAGTCGCAGCACTGTGTCGTAGGAGCAGGAGCTGGGACCGGGGTGTCCTCGGCCTTCTTGCGACGAATGATGAACTTAAGAGCCATGAAGATAGTGAAGGCTATGATGACGAAGTCTAGGATCTGCGAGCAGAATGATCCATACTTCACAACAGCCGCCTGAGCTTTCACCGCTGCATCGAGAGTTTCATAGTGTTTCCCATCCAGTGTGATGAATAAGGACGCAATGTCGACTCCACCCGTGAACATACTTACTATAGGCATGATGATGTCATTTACCATGGAGGTGACGATCTTTCCGAATGCGCCGCCGATGATCACGCCTATAGCCATGTCTAGCACATTTCCCTTTATAGCGAAATCGCGAAACTCTTTTAATGTGTTTGATATATTCATTGTTTTAGTAGTGTTGGGGCGCGAGAATATCAAAAGAGTTACACTCTGTCAATACACTTAATGATTTTTTCTAATTTCTCATAATTGGTATGAGAATAATCGCGTAATGAGCGAAATGAGAGTGGAGAGTAATGCTATCTCTGTAATATCTTCGTTCGTACTTGGTAGCTGGCGAGGCTCCTTGCACATCGTACAGCACGATGTGAAATTCTTCTTTAATAACTGATTTCGAATATTCGTAGACAGACAACTGTCTCACCTATGTGAACCGATACATTACTCTTTTACCCCTAGCTGTACTCGCTTGTTCTACTGAAGAGCAGAGCAGCTCCGCCAAGCTACCTAGCTATACTATCACCGTAGGATATCCAGAAATGGGCGATGCTCGACATTATCATGAATGGATAGGTCAGTTTGCGAGCATACAGAAAGTCCCCATAATCCCTCAGATCAGTGGGTATATCAGTGAGCGGCTCTTCCGAGATGGTCAGGAAGTAAAAGAAGGTGACATTCTATACCAAATATCGCCTAAGCTCTATCAACAGGCCCTCAATGAAGCAGAACAAGATGTAGTGCAGAAGAAAGCTGCACTCGCAAAAGCGCAGCAAAACCTAGATTACTATACCCCACTACTCCAGAAAGAGGCCATATCACGTCAGACCTATACAGACGCTAAGCAACTCGTCGATGAAGCCGAAGCCGATCTTCAGGCTGCGTCAGCAGCAGAGAAGCAGGCGCGAATAGAGCTCGGTTACTGTACGCTGCGAGCACCTATATCTGGGTACGTAGGCTTCGCCCAGTCCTACGCAGGGGCTTATGTCTCTCCAGCATCTCAGCCCTTAGTCGAGCTTAGCTTGCTGGATCCGATACGCATCAACTTTGCCATCAGTGAGCAAGAATGGCTTTCGCAAAATAGCGCGAATGATTCCCTACGCGAGGGCGTACAGGTAAAGATCGTACTCGCTGATGGTCAGAACTACCCATTACAGGCGACGATAAAAGGCATAGATACGCGAGTGAATACGGCGACAGGTACTCTCATGCTAGAGGCTCAAGTAGGTAATCCTCAGGGGCTATTGCGACCAGGTATGTATGCGTTAGTAGCTGCTCTCGTAGAGCAACAGAAGGATGCGCTGTGGGTGCCTAGCAGTGCCATTGCGAGCATGCAAGGTATGGACTTCGTACTAGTCTACCCCGAGGATGGAAAGGTGAGTATGGTACCAGTCAAGCTGGGGCTAAGAAAGGATGATCGTGTGGTCATCCGAGGAGAGGGGGTCACTGAGAAAACGCGCATCATCACAAATGGTACACAGCAGGGGATGATGGCTGCCGCAGGGCGCTGCATGTTGAATATATCCCCAGATCAGCCCGCAGTGTATAGCGCTAAGCCCTGATTAAGCTGAACATAATATTATTAAACCTAGCTCTCTGCGGAGAGCTAGGTTCTTTTTTATTGCGGATTCTCCTTAAATAAAATCAGACATCGCTTTGTATCTCCTGCTCCTTTTTAAATCTAGCTCGGATACGGGCTATCAAGGAGTAAGCGAATGGGTTAAAGAACACACAGATGAAGGCTGCCGTGCACATACCACCGACGACACAGACACCCACCGCATGCCTCGCACCTGAGCCAGCCCCAGTGGCAAAGGCCAGAGGCAAGCAGCCGATGATGAAGGCGATACTCGTCATGAGAATAGGGCGTAGTCGCACTCGCGCAGCTAGCATCGTCGCGGGTATGACCCCCATGCCTTCATGGAGACGATTCTGAGCGAACTCGACGACAAGGATGGCATTCTTCGCCGCTAGACCTATGAGCATGATGAGCCCTATCTCTGTGTAGAGATTAAATGACTGTCCTGACATCCAGAGTACACTGAGAGCTCCGAGCACAGCGATGGGGATGGTTAATAGTACGGCTAGGGGGAGGAGCCAGCTTTCATAAAGAGAGGCAAGCAAGAGGTAAACCACGAGACCTGACAGAGCAAAGATGAAGGTGAGATTCACCCCTTTTTGCGCCTTCTGATCCTGATAGCTCATCCCTGTGTAAGAATAGCCCATATCTGATGGCATATGCTGTGCGAAGCATTTTTCCAGCGCATCCATGAGCTGTTCTTGGGTGTACTGCGGTTGCCCGACTATATCGAGCATGCTGGCATTGTACATATTCTGACGCACGAGATAGGCTGGACCTGATTGATAGCTGATATCGACCAGAGAGCTCAGCGGCACCTTTACCCCATCTTTTCCAGGTAAGTAGAATCGGGTGAGATCTTGAGTGTCCATGCGTGCTGATTCCTCTGCCTGCATGTATACCTGCCATTGGTAGCCGAAGAGATTGAAGTAATTCACAAAGCTACTTCCTAGATAGCATTGAAGTGTCAGGTAAGCCTCCGCTACATCGACACCCTGAGAGAGGGCTTTTTGAACATTAAGTTCTAAATAAATTTGAGGAGTGCTGCTCGCCATGAGATTCTGCACTACCATGATTTCTGGGCAGTTTTGAGCGTGTTTAATGAACTTCTCCGTCTGCTCGCGTAAGTAGTCCTCACCACGCCCCGCTCTATCCTCGAGCATCATACTCACATCGGAGGAAACTCCAAGGCTAGGGATGGCAGGCGGGGTGAAGGCGAAGCCTAGACCGCCCGTATTGAGCTGATTCATACCTCGAGCAAACTCTTCTGAGAGAAGCTTCGCGCTCTGTGTCTTAGGATTTCGCTGATCCCAGTGCTTCAGGTCGACAAAGAAGAAGGCCTGATTTGGGCTCTCCACCCCCGTCATGAGATTAAAGCCATTTACCGCGACGATGGCATTAGTCGCCTCATTCTGCTGCGCCATTTCTACCACCTGAGTACTTGCTTCTTCTGTGACCTCTCTAGATGTTCCGTAGGGTAGCTGCAGCAGCCCGAAATAGTAACCCTCATCTTCATCGGGTAAGAAACCATCGGGAATCTTCTGACTGATGGGGATGATGCCCGCCCCCACGGCTAGAAAGAGAAGAACGGTCAGTCCCCCTCTACGTATCAAGAAACCAGATGCCGTCAGGTAGGATAATCTCGCTCGGTCGAATAATCGGTTAAACAGAGCTCCAGCTCTCCCTATGACACTGCGAGGTGGTGTTTTTTCACGTAGGAGTAGCGCGGCAAGGGCAGGGGATAAACTCAGCGCGTTAAAGGCAGAAAGCAGAATAGCAATCCCTATCGTGATGGCAAACTGCGCGAAGAGCTCACCTGTAATCCCTGGCAACAGCATACAGGGGAAAAAGACCGCAGCAAGCACGAGTGCAGTAGTCACGATAGGATTCGCCACCTCTTTCATCGCAGCATTCGTCGCCTCGATGGCAGGCATACCTTCATTCATACGCGTCTGCACGGCTTCTACAACGACAATAGCATCATCAACGACAAGACCGATCGCAAGCACCATCCCCATCAGGCAAATGGTGTTAATCTGCATGTCGAAGAGTGGGAAAAAGATGAAAGTCCCCATGATACTCACAGGTACCACAGCTAGAGCGATGATAGAGGCTCTCCATCCCTGTAAGAAAACGAAAATAACCAGCATTACAAGAATGAGTGTTATAATAAGAGTCTTGACGATTTCTTGAATACCTAGCTTCACACTTGTCGTCGTATTAAGCACTTCGGAAAGCTGCATACCATCAGGAAGTGGGTGCGCAGCGATAGTATCCTGTACAGCGCTGACGATATCAAGAGCATTACTCCCAGGGCTCTGCGTGATAGCGATGAGTGCACTAGCTTTACCATCACTCATGGCCGAGACATTATAGCTCTCAACGCCTAATTCCACCCTAGCTACATCTTTTAAGTAGACGATTTCTACCCCCTCTGCACGAATGATGATATTCTCAAACTGTTCTGGACTATTCAGGCGCGCTTGTGTGCGTACTGTGTAGGTTGTGCTCTGTCCTGAGGGTGCAGGATCTGCCCCGATCTCACCCACGGGATTGACCGTGTTTTGGGTCTCTATTGCAGACTGAATCTCAGATACCGTGATACCAAGGGCGGCCATGCGCTCAGGGCGTAGCCATATGCGCATAGCATAGGGACCGGCACCGAAGATTTCTACATTTCCCACCCCCTTTGTACGCAAGAGAGGATTCATCAGATTAATATGTGCATAATTAGACATCCACTCCGCACTGTAGCGATTATCTGGAGCAGTCAGCGCGAAGACAAGCATAGGTGGTCCACTGGTTACTTGTAGCTCGCTGCCCATCTCCTGAGTTTCACTAGGTAGCTGCGAGCTCCCCTCTGCGTAACGTAGGTATGAAAGTATCTCATCTATATTCACATCACTCCCTACATCAAAATAGACATTCAGAGTATATGCTCCCGTGTTTGTAGAAAACGAAGTCATATAAGCCATCCCTTCCACACCACTCATCTGCTGCTCGATGGGAGAAGCGATCGCATCAGCCACCGTTTGACAATCTGCGCCAGGATAACTCGTCGAGATCATAATCTGAGGCGGTACTACATTAGGGTATTGCGTAATAGGCAGTGATAATGCAGTAAGCAAACCACCTATGAATATAAGTAGCGAAATGCAAATAGCCACAATAGGGCGGCGAATGAAGAATGAATACATACTAAGATATCAGACACCATGAGAGGCTCTTCTGATGCATATATGATATTATTCGCTCTGGAGGCATCATAATCACATGAATATGAATAATCCAATGTCGAACTACCAGCTAGAGAGTTAGCTTGAAGATAGTTTTGTTTGAGCGTAGCATTCTTACATGGATGCCTCCGATTCACGTATTTTTCCTCGCCACCATTTACACTTCTTAATTGTCTTTCTATTAATAAGTTTTAATCTGCGCATGTCCTTCTCTGCCGCTGACCCACTCCTCATCCAGTTGATGCGCGATCTAGGACTAGATCTCGCAGACAGTAGCCTGCTCGCCCTCATGCCTGTCATTATTCTTGGATTAGCAGCACCGGTCGGGGCATGGCTATGCCGCTGGATTTACCCACGCATGCTTATAGTCTATGCGCTCGGTGTCGCTTTCATTGGGGTGATATTGCGTAGCTATGGCGACATTGTAGGACTCTTTACTGGTACATTTTTCATAGGTCTCGGGCTAGGGGTTACAGGAGCCGTCATACTGGGTATTGTAAAGGAATTATTCGCTCATGAGTCAGCTAGCGTCATGGGCATCTATACAGCATGTGTGTGCATAGGTACAGCGATAGGAGGAGGCGCAGCTATTCCTATTACAGAGATGCTGGGGAGCTGGCGAGAAGGCTTAATATTCTGGAGTTTACCGCTGCTCATTGCTACGTTAGCGTGGTTAGAACTTATCATCCAGCAGAAGAAGGAAGGGTTCGCCCCTCCACCATTGAAAGTGAACATACGCAGTCTACTAAGGCAGAGACAAGCGTGGATGATTACACTCTTTTACCTCTTCCGAGTCGCTGCCATGTGGATGCTCATCGTATGGATATCCACACTTATGCACTCCAGAGGCTTACGACTAGAAGAAGCGGGGATGGTCATGTCCCTGTGCACCCTCTGCGAGATCCCCAGTGCTCTTCTTTGCGCACAGGTGACATACCGCTTAGGAGGACTGGGAAACTTGCTTATCATGAGTGTTCCCGCAGTCATTATAGCATGTTGGGGATTACTCATGGGACCACTATCATGGTGGCCATTCTTCGCCTGCCTCTTCGGGCTCTTCTACGGATTTATCTTCGCCTCTGGTATGAGCTGTATTGTCTCAGCTGCGCAGGATAAACGAAGCGCACTAGCCCTCTCAGGCATGGCGCAGGGGATAGGCTTCATAGGTGGCGGGAGTCTTGCATGGCTAGGAAGCTTCGTCATCGACTTCCCGAACCCCACTCTTGCGATGAGTATATGCTTTAGTAGCTATGCACTATTGATTCTAATATTTGGCGTAGCATCTAGTAAAGGAAGACCGATACAGACCAAGCTTCCACCTATTCTGAAATAAGCGTGTGGCACATAGAAAAACGAGCTTAGCCCTCATAAGAAGAGGCTAAGCTCGCTGTTTTAAATGAGAATTAACTCAGCGCGCAGACTAGAAGTTGCAGCCTAAGCCGAGACGGATGACGTGGTAAGTCTGAGCCTTCGACTGGACTTCGTCATTATGCCAGTTGCTCGTGATAGTCGACTTCACATCACTGCCACGGAACTCATAAGCGAGGAAGGTGTACATGCAGCTGCTAATATCGTAGCGCACGCCGATCTCCGCGCTGTACGCGAAGCCCCAGTCAGAGGCATGATCTCTTTCATGGTGGTAGCGGTTGACTTCGATAGCCTCAGTTTCGAACTTGAGACTCTGATTTGCGATACCTGCATGTACTGCACCATAGATGCTCCACGAGTCATCCATCTTATAGGTGTAGCGATAGCCAGGCATGAGAGTGAAGGTATGAACATCCATTGTATTCTTGTCCATGCCCGTCTCTGCAGAGCCAGAACTATTCATATCTCTACCGAAGCCATAGCCGAAGCGCAGCTGGATAGCATTCTGGGCATCGAGATTATAACCCACAGTTAGATCGCCGCCGATGATATCCACACGCTCTGGCATGGGTGCACTAGCATAAGGACTCGTAGCGATATCTTGATTCGAGCTACCGACGAAGGCAGCTACTTCTGCGTACCAGCCTTCAGTACTCGCGGCCACTGCTGGAGTGAGCGCAGGAGCTGGTTCGACAACAGTGATCTTGATGCTCTCACCAGCGGTGACAGCAGAAGCAGCCAGAAGGCTGAACATGGTTGATTGTAGTATTTTCATGACGTGTAAATAGGCTTTTTTGTTTTAAGCTTCTGTATATATAGCATATTAGAAATCGCAGTGCAAGAATGTTTTACAAAATAATGTGTTATATCATCTTGAGACTTATGGCCTAACAGTTTTGTATTTACGTAGATTGTTTAAAGATAGATACTTATATGTATTTTTTATTTTGATTAAAACTCGATTGATAGAAAAAATCATGCTATAAAAGCTTAATCTACAATGTAAGTATCCGTTAACTTTATGCTCTATTACAGCCACTCATCAGACTGTATGCCTGAAGCTTCTCATATGAGAAAAAAGCACCTCACCACCAAGAAGAGGGGAGATGCTGACAGAGGGGGAAGGAGGGTACGCGTCACAGTACGCGCATACTCTAGCCTCGCATACGGCGACGACGGAAGAGAAGAGCAGGAAGCGTGAGAAGAAACAGGAAGCTACTGCTAGGCTCAGGCACAAACTTCCACCCCATGGATTCGAAGAGCGCCAGCTCCTTCTCGCTGAACTCCCTTCTCACGATCCCTGCGTCGATATAGTTCCACATCAGCCCATCTGGATCACTCGTATCAAGGATATGAATGAACTGAGAGCCTCCGTCATAATCAAGAGGATTATACACCTCCAGACCTAAGGATGGATCCCCTATCGTGATCTGCGATCCGATCTCTATGGATTCAAAATCATCTACATTATACATAGCCTCCCAAGTAGATATGTTATTAGGGGTCACGAACAACTGACCAAGCGCAGAAGAATAAACTATCCCACCACGATTCACCCCTAATCCATGAGCCATTTCATGGATAATCATCGAAGGCAGGTCGAAGTACTTAAGCCCTGATACATTCGTTGCAAAATTCTCCCATAGAGAGGAGTTAAAAGTAATAGTCATATCAGCCTTATAAGCTGAGTCCTGATCCACATCGATGCCATGCTTCAGAAGGAGCTCTGCCGAAGAATAAGTGCCTACCATTTTCCCGTTAACCATTCTCTCTTCATCTGACAGCTTCTTTTTGATTTCTCCATTCGCAGGATCTGATAGTAGGATTTGATTACTGGCGCTGTTAGCTGCCGAGCCACCGCTATGAGCACCGAAGTCTATAGTTACCTTCCCGCGATCGAGGTAATTGTGCCCAAAAAGCCCACTCCAGTAATCAATAGCATAGCTGATCCCATCGATGAACTCCCCCTTCACCTCATTCAGATTCCCCATCTCACCTATATTCACCTCAAAGTGAGCATTACTTACAACATTCGTATCAGGGTTATACTCAGCAGACCATGCTGGTGAAGCACTAGAAATAACAGTCACGAAGGCACTAATAGAGAAGAGAGAGGATTGAAACTTCATTTTGTTAGGATATCATATAGCTCTCGAAAGTCAATCTTCATTTTAGAATTAATACAAATGGATATTTAGAAGCCTTCACGAGAAATGACAGGGTTTCCGAGGGGCAGGTGAGGGCTATACTGCTTGTGGATATGTAAGCCTTTGGTGGCAATTATGAACTGCGAGTATTTTCTCACTTCCCATTAAGAAGGGCTGGAGGGTAAAAGAAGCTTGTCAAATCCCATTTTTTCGCTGTTATCAAAGTTAATAATCCCTCTGTAGCTAAAACCATTGCTGCGCAGAATGTGTTGCATTTTTTTGTTGCCTTCATCGGTGTCGATGCGAAAGTAGTTAATATGATGCTGCTGGGCAAAGGCCTCTACGAGAGCAAAAATGCCTGAGCTGCGCCTTTTGCCTCGTTGCTTTTCACATATAGCCATCCTGTGCACCACGACATAGGGCTGCTCTGTAGACCATTGTCCCGAGAGATTATCATACGCTGGCTCACCCTCTAAGTCAATGAACAGGTAGGCGATGATTTCGTCATTCTCTTTGACGAAGAATCCCTTGCCGACTTGAGCATCTTTGATGATGCGCTCCTCATCGGGGTAGCCCATCTGCCACTGATTGATACCTTGCTCCTTGAGATGTCTTTTTGCGCTGTTGATTATTGGCATCACCAGCGAGATGTCTTTTGGGGTGATTTTTACTAATTCCATGAGTAATTCTGTTCTGAGGAAGGGGGCGCCTATTTCTGTGATAATAGGTTTAACTTATCATTTCTCTACATTTACGCAAGTCATTTTTTAATTCGTATTCATTATTGACTTGTTCATGAAACGCAATGCGGAATTTGCCTATTCTTCTGCTGTCATAAAAAATAGCCACTAGGGGGCTATGGAAGTTTAGATTGAACACTCTCGTTTAGAAGACATATTTCACACCGGAAGAGCCTGATACGGAGCTGTCTTCTCCACGCAGCTCCGTGCTTGCCTGAGCAAGGAGGCTCCACTGAGCATTAGATGGTAATGTGCCTGCGAAGTTCAAGCGTAAGCCCATTTCATCTGTCGATGGCCCGTGCTGCGTAAAGCTGCTTGATCTGCCTAAGAAGCGATTCTGTACAGTGCTTTCTGCATCGCCTACGTTGTAGACAAGCAGGTCATCTGCAGAGAGGTAGCCAGCATTGTCATTGAGCTGATACTTGTAGCTGTAACGGACCCCTAGTCCTAGTTCAATGCTACTAGCCGAATTTTTGAATTTTATACAATTTTTGAGTAATTATGCTTCTAAAGCACCAGGATATAATGTATGATTAGTAATTATAATTGTACAAATAATTTTATGAGAAAAGTATTTACGTCATTATTGCTTGTGCTTTGTTTTGCAACAAGAATGTTTTCACAGAATGTCTTAGCTGAAGAATCAATTAAGGAATACCAAGACAAAGAAATCAATGGTTTCCCCGTACCAACAGCACAGCAAATGAGAGCTTTCCAAGAAGGGGATATTGAAGAACTGAGTAATTTTATAGGTGCAGCTAATACTGTCGTCCTTGCTAGTAAATATAAATCACAGTGGGAGATCATTAATTATAAGAACTCAGGGAAATGCGTCTTGCGTTCTTATTTTCGTATAGTTTTATCCAAAGATCCAGCATGGAAAACGGGAGATCTAATAGTCATACAAAACTACATCGAAGACTTTAACTCTATACCAAAACTCACCATAAAAAAATGGGAAAATCCCACTGGAGAATTATTATACTTATTCAACTTGCGTAAGTTACAGACCTCTGATAGTGGAGTATTACCCAAGTGCGAAGCCGCTAGAACCTGCTCAGTTCTAGAAAATGATAAGCGCAACTATCAAACTCTATGGGCCACTCTAAAAGCAAAAAAATGATGCACAAACCGGGTACAGCAGTTTACTTGACCTGATTTTTCGCTTGAGCGGGAAGAAACGCAACCAGCTTTCCCCATTCTTGTAGAGGGTATAAAAACTCCCGTCTCTGCTGCCTGCTCGTTCATGAGGAGTGAAAAAAATGCTTTCAATATAGTTTATAATAATGTATCATAATTGATGAATCTTAGAAAGAATGATATGAATAAAATGAAATTTTCTGCATTGATGATCTCTACAGCACTTGTGCTCAATGGTGTGGTGAATGGTGAGGGAAATAATGATGCTCTAAGCAAAGGGAATTATACAGAGTTGTCTCAGTCCGAGCAATTAGTAGCGTCGGCTGGTAATGCACTAATCAAGCAAGCTGAAACTGCCCTAAGCAAAGGAGTGTACAGTCTACTTGATGTGCTTAATGCTCAGCTTTCTGTGCTGGAGACGAAGCTCGGTATATTAAAGTTAAATGATTTTATTGATGTGGATGTCGCATCTCAGGTGAGCATTGAAGAAAAGAAGAGGTCTCTCGCCACCGAAATTAAAGCTAATCTGGAAGCCCAACTTCACATAAAGAAGCTTAATTATACAAATGGAGTGATAGGGCCTAAAGAGATGATGTTTTTAGAATTGAAGCTCTATCTCTTTCTTCTCGAGGAGCATGAGCTGATGGGGCTAGACGAAAGCGTTCTTGAGAGTCAGGTTTTTGACCTAATGGGAAAGCTTTCAAAACTACGAGATGAGGGATTGAAGCACGGGATAGGGGTATGAAGGGAACGTTAGCATCCACCACACTGCTGTGATCACTGGGCATATGGGGTGTAATTTGGGGTGGATGGCTAAGAAAAGGGAGGTGCGTTCGCGCCTGTTTGCTTTGTTCCGATGCGGATGCTGCTGGTGTTGTCGCAGTTGA
>CAYJLR010000014.1:0-14841 GCA_964370895.1 uncultured Akkermansia sp.
AAGCGCTAGGCATTCCTTAAGGCAGGTTCTCGTAATTCGCAAAGAGAGCTCATGGTGGGATTTTCGTAAGATTTTTACGGCTTCGCGCTAGAGCATATAGGTATATGTAATAAGCGAAGGTGCAAAAAGATACGAAAATCACCATAAGATCCTTTGTTAGACATCTTCGTCGTTCACCTGAGCAGAAAACGAATTGCGAGAACCTGCCTTAAGGGGAGTTCTCGTAATTCGCAGCGCGAAATCACGAAGGGATTTTTCGACGTATTTTTTTCATTTTCGACGGAGCATAATGGCTTATTCGACGAGAAAAGGGTAAAAATACGCGAAAAAGACCGAGTGAGGTGCGCTGTATGGCGACTTTTCTTATTCACTTTTGCGGAAAACGAATCGCGAGAAGTTTCCTTAACCTCTATTGAGTCTGTACACGGCGCATCATTTACTACGCTTCTATTTCTCCGAGCTTCTGCTTTGTGGCGCACCTCATTTGCTCTACTGGGCTCTCACTATTGTCAAGACGCTCCAGCGCAATTTAGAACAGTATGAATCGTAGAAATCAGTAATTTTCCCCACTACGCATATAAATGTGAAAAAAATGCGCTCTTCACTGGCGTGAGCTAGAATACATTCATATTCGTGCCTAGACACCTATACTTGGCTTCTCAGTGTGCATAGGAAGGGTCTTGAAATACATGTACGCGCACACCTGCTAGTCAACTATTTTCTCTGTACGCATATTTTCATGCGATGAGTTTTTTTGTTATTTCAATCAAGTATATTTTTCTTAAATTTTAATTTAGAATCATTTAAAAGAAGTTGGTTCGGATTAAATTTGACATAAAAATGACAGAATTTTTATTGACATACAAGTTAGCGTCATCTAATATAACAGCGTTAGCTGATACTAACAAAAATTTCACAAACACAAATACAAACCATGAAAACAGCGAACTACGCAACAATACTGGCAGCAGTAGCAGCACTCGTCGGCGGCACTGCTCAGGCAGAAGTCAAGCACTCCTATGATATGTGCTGTGACTCCAACCTCTTCCCTGCAGAAGAGAACGATTACAATGCAAAGATCCATTGTGACACGAAGCTTGGCTTACAGTGGTACATGGAAGCTGCATACGGCTTCTGGAACGCAACAGGTACTGAGACAAACACACCACGTCCTCAGAACATGTTCCTCCTCCACGGTCAGGTAGCTAAGCGCATCCTTTCCAGCAACGAGCACAGCGGTCTCTGGCTGCGCGCAGAAGTTGCTGCGTCTCTTGGCATCGACTCCACAACACGTCGCACTGATCTTCCTTTCAACGACGCTTTCGGTTCTTTCACCACAGCTCAGGCTGAATACATGGGTGGACGCGAAATCGTCATGCCTGAAATCGTCCTCACTCAGTTCTTCAAGAACGACCGTGCAGTACTTAACTTCGGTGTCGTCAATCTTACAAACTACTTCGACGCAGTTGGCATCGCTAACGACGCATACGGTAGCTTCACAAACAGTGGTTTCCTTAACTCCACTGTTCTTCCTCTCAACGACAGCAACCTCGGTGCTGTATTCCAGTTCCAAATCTGCCAAGAAAGCTGGGCTATCGCTGGTGTAGCACGCACAAACACAGAACCTGGTTACAACCCATTCAAGTCTGGTCGTGGTGCAGTATACGTCCTCGAATACGGTCACACATTTGCCGACGGTAAGGGTACATTCCGTGTGAACCCATTCCTCAACGCAATCGAAGGTGAAAACGCAGCTGGTAACGCAAAGATGGTATACAACTACGGTCTTGCAGGTAGCGTAGAGTACAGTTTCGGTGATCGCGTAGACGTTTATGCACGTGCTGGTTTCTCCGCTCGTGACGAATACGGCACAGACAACGACTTCAGCGTTGGTGCACACATCCGCCCATTCAGCTCCGAAGCACGTGAAAACGACTTCATCGGTATAGCCGCAGGTATGTTCAAGCCAGGTGCTGACGCAGAAGCTGCTACCACACGTCAGGAAAAGGTTGTTGAGCTCATGTACAACTTCCAGGCTACTGACCGCCTCCACATCATCCCTCACTTCCAGTACGTGATGGATCCTGTGAACAACACCGCTACTGACGACGCTATCGTCTGGGGTGTACAGGCAGTATTCTACTTCTAAGAAAAAGTCATTCGCAATAACGACATAACATATAAGGCAGGGTGGAGAAGAAATTCTCCGCCCTGCTTCATCGTGTGCAAACGCGTGTAGTAGATTAACAGCAGAAGAGGCTTATTTTAGGCGCGCGGCTAGCTCTTGAGCCTCGTCTGTGTCAAATTGCTGAGGACCGCGAGGTGGCGGCGCTATCACCGCGATACAGGGTGAGCAGTCAGCCGATGTTAACACAAAGGGGCTCCCCATTGCCAATGGAAGCGGAGGTGAAAAATCTCCCGCCATGAGCTCGACATGCTCGTCTTCCTTTAAATCTAGCTCGCGTGTAGCTACACCATCAGCTAGGTGTACTCGCAGCTTTACCCCTTCTTCGCCATGTGCAAATACTTGCAGTGCGTAGCCTTGGAACCATTTCTTTCTCCAGCTCAGCACACAGGCTGGCAGCTTCGGATTCTGCACGAAGAGTAAGGCATGGTAGGGCACAAGCATGCGCGTCGAGCCATGCGCGGTACTGATCTCAATGTCCCAGAAGTTACTCAGCTCTATTCCCCTATCCTTTGTCAAGTCGATGAGCTGGCGGCTCTCGCTTGTAAATACTGTAAAGCTACAATCTACTTCATCTGCGGTGATACGCACGCTTATCTGTACCTCTGTGCCCACAGCTAATCCTTCTATGCAGAGTAGAGGGGCTGGCCAGTGTACGGCATTCGTCAGTTCATCACCAGCCACGATGCTGCGTGTCACCTGATGATCGAAGGCGCGTATGAGCGGTACTTGCGGATTCGGCACGAAGCTGACTTCAGCAGCGAGCTCACTCTCACGTCGCAGCTGGGACTTACCGTAGCGTAATCGCTTCCAGTAATCGCGCATCTCGTTCTGAGCTTCATCTCCACGTCCCTCGGCTCGGAGGTACTCAGCATAGTCTAGAGTGGCGTAAGGTCGTAGTGCCAAGAGCTTGACTGCCTCTTCTTTATTGTACATCTGATAGGGATGCGTCTCATTCTTATACAGCTCCACTAGGAGTAAGAGTGCAGACTCATCGTGTAAGCTCGCGCCTTCATTCAGCAGGGATAGCACCTCATCGCGGTGCTCATCGCAATCGTGAGCCTCATCTTCTCGCATCAGTCGCTCAGCGCATTCGGCAAAGCGACGAGGAAACTGGCTATGCGCTCTATAGTCTCTTTGTATCCGCTCCTCTTCTTCCTCGCTGAGCTCTTCATTCACACTGAGGAGGTGTAGACACTCTTGCCTGATGGATTCATCGAGGTCTTCTCGGGCTTCGCTACAGGCCGCGAAGCAGCAAGCGCTCAGTTCCATGGCTTTTTTATCATCTATCTCGACACCATGACCGTATTCATAGCATTCCGACAGCCAGAACTCGGCTGCGACATAGCCTCTATCCTGAAGCTGGGTCGCGATCTGGTAGATGCGCGCGACGTCACGTGGGACTCCTAGCCCTTCTTCATAGCAGAGTGCAAGCATCCAGCCTGCATTTAAATCGCCTTCTTCGTATGCTTGTTGAAAACAGCGAGCGGCATCGACATCACGAGAGGGCGAGGCGGCGCAGTACGCAGCCATCCCTTGCTGGAAAAGGCTCATTGTTTTAGAAATTGATTGTTCTACCGCCTTGGTTCGGTATGATAACGGGAGGGTATCCGCCGTAACGGTAGCGATTTGCATTGCGCTCACGCTGGTAGTCGCGCCAGAGGTCGTCGTATTCCTCATCGGCCTCTTCGAGCTTCTCCGCGTATTCTTCTTCCTTCACTTTCCATGCTTCTTCACGCTGCTTCGCGAGTTTTAATTCCTGTCGCAGCGAGCGCACGAGTTCGGCGTCTCTTTTCTGAGCGGCTTTCTCGTCGCGTAGTTTTTCTGTCTCTTCTGTAAAGGCAGCGCGTACGATTCCAGCATAGTCCGTGTAGCGCTTCGCTTCTTCCTCTAGATTGAGGCGCAGGGATTCTCGTCTGTTCCACTCGGCGGCTAGATACTCTGCGGCAGCATCGCTCATGCTACCGTAATGCAGGAACATACTACGTATGTCTGAGGCCTTCATGTAGCGCGGGAGATTATTAGAATCTTTTAGTAGCTTACGGTACTGCTCTTCTTCTTGTTCGCGCTTTTCATTCGCCGCAGCTTGCTTTTTATTGCGCTCAGCGACGCGCTTTTCTACATCATCAGGGAGCATCCCATATTTCTGCTGATTACTATATGTAAGCTCATTGTAATCCACTCGTCGAGCACCAGCTGCATGGCGAACGATCACATGGTCGATCTCCGTGCGTGAAACGACGGCATCCTTGAGCTGGGTACCATCTTTCAAGATCATATCCTCTGCAAGAGCGATGCTGCAGAGCATTAATGATGGTGTTACAATATGTGTGAGAAATCTTTTCATAATCTATTGTATCACCATAGCAAAGAAGGGAGGTCGCTACAAGGAGAAAAGCATAAAACCATGTCATTCATCCTCACGACGCATCCCCGAAAAGATCTTGCATTTCTACTACGCGACTGCTAGTCTACTGGGGAGTTCTTGCAATTCGCAGCGCGAAATCACGAATAAGACGCGCTGTTCACTTCATCATCTACATCCCCTTTGTGGAAAACGAATTGCGTACCCCTCTATAGATCATCTCTATGCTCATTCTCCTTTCCCCTGCTAAGACGATGCGCGCAGACGCGTCTGAAAACTGCACCGCCACCTTAACAGAGCCTCGTTTCCTCTCTCAGGCTCAGCATATTGTGGAACAGATGCTACCCTACAGTGTCGAAGAGCTCGAATCTATCTTCAAGATCAGCAGCCCGCTGGCTCAGGAGCTCGCTTTACGCTTCCGTGCTCATCATGAGGGCAGCAGCAGCTTAAACCCTACAATAGAGGCTTATGATGGTGTGGTGCTGAAGCATATGAAGGGGGAGTCGAACTTAACAAGAGAGCAGTATGAGCACTTGCAGAAGCACACGATCTTCTGCTCCATGCTCTATGGACTGCTACGCCCTCTCGATGCCATCGCCCCCTACCGCATGGAAAGCGCGCTAAAACTCCCCAAAGAGAGCATGCGCGTCGATCGCATGTGGCGCGACATCCTCACCCCCACTCTCATCGACGACGTCGAGAAAGCTGGCGGCACACTCGTCTACCTCGCATCGAAGGAGGAGCAGCAGGCCTTCCACTGGAAGAAGGTAGAGGCCGCCGTGCGCGTCGTCTACACGAGCTTCCTACAGAGGAAGGCGGGAAAGCTGCGGCAGGTGGTTGTGTACACGAAGATGGCGCGTGGTGAGATGCTACGCTTCATGCTGGATGAGGGGATCTCAGACGCAGAAGAGCTCAAGCGCTTCGCGTGGCATGGTTACCACTTCGCGCCTGAGCTCTCGTCTGAAAATGATTGGGTCTGGGTGAAGGATGTTTAGTCTCCAGAAGCCTACTCTTGCTGAGCTTGCTGGAGTTTCTGGAAGAGAGCATTAGCCTTTTCTTGATAACGGGCGACGCGCTCGACGTCCTTTACTTCCTCTTGGCTAAAATAATTAATCAGAATCCCATAAGCATCGAGGTAGCCCAGATCTGCAGCCTGTTCTAGCAGTGCGATGCCTTTTTCCGCATCGGCAGCTACGCCCACTCCTTCGAGGTAGACTGTAGCAAGATTGCAAATACCACGTGGATCTCCCGTAGCGGCCGCACGCTCAGCCCAAGCAAAGGCCTGCGATGGGTTAGCCGCGACCCCGACGCCCTCGCGATACAGGAATGTCATATTAGACATGGCGTCGATATGCCCAGCTTCCGCAGCCTTTTTCGTCCATTCGTAGCACTGCTCCATATCCTTTTCCACACCGTAGCCATCCATGTAGAAGATCGCCACTGCGGACATAGAATCCGCATGACCTAGTTCGGCAGCGGCTTTCGCGTACTGGAATGCCTTCTCAGGATCCTCTTGTACTCCGTGCTCTCCTAATCGGTAAAAGGTGGAGAGGTTAGCCAGTGCATCTACATCTCCTAGCTCAGCTGCCTTCTGCATGCAGCGCAGGCCTTCTTGCACATCTTTCTCGACACCCGTCCCATCGAGGAGGCAGGCTGCCTTCAGGTTATAAGAGCTCCTGTCACCGAGTGCTGCGCCCTTATCCGCCCATTCGTATACCTTCTTATAATCCTGCTCTAGCTGAGGTAATCCTACCATGTACATATAAGCGAGATTCCCCATGGCTCCTGCGTCACCTTGTTCGGCAGCGCGCTTCGTCCACATGAGAGCCTGCTCAGTATCGACGGGCATCCCTTTCCCTATAAGATAGCGGTAGCCTAACTCCATCTGAAACTCCGCCATTCCCATGTTCGCAGCCTTCAGAAGCAAGCTATTAGCCAGCTCTATGTCCGCAGGAATCGTTTGATTCCCTACGGTGTAGACATTCACCATCTCGGTCAGAGTATCGGTTTCCCCCTGTGCCATCGCTTTTTCTAACCAGTACAGGGACTTCTCTCTATCGAGCTTGAGACCGTCATCACCTGAGGCATACGCCGCGGCAAGTGCTTCTTGAGAGCGAGCAAAGCCAGCCTCAGCAGCCTCAGCGATAAGGGCTATTCCCTTTGCTGAGTCGATGGGTACCCCTACTCCTTCCGTATACATGTAGCCGAGGCTATGCTTCGCTAGCAGATTACCAGCTGCAGCGGCAGGGGTGAGTAGTTCAATGGCTTTTGCGTAGTCTTGTTCGACGCCTTCGCCCAGTACATAGCGACGTCCTAGTTCAGTTTGTTCTTGCGCTTGCTCAGGAGTCAGAGCGAGCAGGACAGTCGAAGAAAGAAGGAGCGAGAGGCTGAGAAGCAAGGGGGATTTCATACAGCCTCATTATAAAATAAAACTAATAAGGGTCAAGACTAAAGCCTGCCTTCAAGTGTTAAATCAGGCTAATAGACCTTTTATTTCTTCTTGGGGAAATGCTGCTGTAGCATACGCTCGGCGGCGCGCTTATGCGGGCTATTCGGAAAGAGCGTGAGAATGCGATCGAGTGATACCTTTGCTGCATCTTTCTTCCCAGCGAGAAGCTGGCACTGCACGACGCAGAGTGCTGCGCGTATCTGCTCGTCAGGGTCTTTAGAAGATGTGACGATGGTCGCAAACTTCTGAGCAGCGCTGTCGTACTTCTTCTGGACGAATTCCACGCAGGCCTGCATGCCTATGTTAAGCTTCGCTGGTGCAGGCTTCGTCGGGTAAGGTCTATACAGGGGGTCACCGACGACGATTCCCTGCCATGAGAGCAGAGGTGTCGCCATAGCTGAGGCTTCGGCAAGGGTGTAACCGTCGATGAGCCTCTTATAAAAAATCTCTAGATTCAGTGAACCATGAAGGAATGGTTCCCAGACATTCCCCGCACTGACATCCGCACCTTTTGACAAGAGCGCACCGACCCACCCCTCATCGCGTGAGCGTATATTCGTCGCGCTAAAGGAATGCAGATGCACAGCAACTGCACCCGCACGGAATCGGAAGGCCTTCGCCGCAGCTGAGGCTGTACCCTGCGATATGAAGGGGCCATTAGCCTTCCCTTCATACCAGCCGAAGTACACTGCTGCGGGCTGAGGGAGTGGGTAGCTCTCGACGATAGAAGGGCGCAGTGCATCCACAAATGTGGGCTGCCCGAGCTCGATGGCGCGCGCAGCTATTGCTTGCAGCCACTTATCTCCGTCAGGGTAAGGTCCTCCCTGATCGATGATGACCCAGCCATGCAATCCACCCTCGCGTTCGACTGTGAGTGGCTGGCTGATAATGCGGTGATTAATCGCAGGTGAGGGAGAATCAATACGGCAGACAGGGAGCATGCGAAATCCACTTAATACGAGCCCTTCATCACGCCCGAAGTAGGGATTAGGCATCATGCGATCTATATCATAATCTCCTGCCCCCAGTAGGGCGAGCTCACTATCGACACTCGCAGCTGTCGTCTGCTGCCACGCAGGGGCTTTCTCACCAGGCGCTGTCGGACGTGCCGTGATACGCAGAGGAAGATCAGGCATGAGCACCATGGCATAAATCGGGTGTACACCAAGCTGCTTGCTGGCTGGAAACTGGAGCTGACGCTGCGCAGCAAGCTTCATGAGTGGGTCATGGATATCCTTCACATAGGCCTGCGTCGTGATGTCGCGATGCGTCACAGGAATAGAGAGGGCGAGGAGATTCTGCTCAGGAATGCCGCGATTTTGGGCGTAGCGCTTCGCACAGTCGCGGCTATGCTCTGACTGAGCATTGTATACCACTGCCACGTGGCGAGGCTGCAGCTGCTGCGCCTGTAAAGTTGCAGAGATAGCGCCTAGGTATAGACCTAGCGTGATGAGAAAAGTCTGTAGAACAGCTAGTCCTTTCATAATTCCTTAATGAACTGGGTGAGAGTCTCCCTCTCCTCTGCTGAGTACGCCGCCTTCGCCCCACGCGCATCGAGACGCGCAGTCACCCATGTGACGCGCGCTGCCAGAGCCTTCTCACCTGTAATGGTGAAGCTCCACTGCAGGGAGCTCTCCCCGATGCGATCGAGCTGGGCGCATACCTCGTACTTCTCCCAGAAGCGTAGTGGTGACTTGTACTCCACTTCGACTTTCACACGTGGCATGACCATCCCTTGCGCCATCAGTGCCTCAAGCAGCCCGCAGTCGTGAAGGATCTGAGTCTCGGCTATCTCTGCGTAGCGTAGATACTGAGCAAAGTGAACGATACGCGCCGCGTCTGTCTCATGAAAGGCGACACGTGAGCTATAGTAACAGCAGGTAGGAAGAGTCTTCATAGCAGAGGAAATATTTTCTTTAATAAACGACACTGCTGTAGAGCGTGCTCAAGATGCGACGTTCCTCGTCGACTCGTGGATTCCATCCCTCCTCTTCAAGCTCTGCTAGATTGATGGTATCCTTATCCGCAGCTAGGCGCAGATAAAGGATGAGGCGATGTGTCCCATCTTCCAGCGTGAGGAAGCGAGTGCGTCCGCTGTATACGACACCTGCGGACTTCGTTTCTATGGGCGTATCATCGCGGAGCTGCGCGATGAGCGCGGGGTCAAGCCCTTCGAGACCTAGGTATTTCTCGGCCTGCTCTATGGTCATGCCTCGCAGCTTCTCCTCCTTCACAATGGGGGTGAGTATGCGCAGCGCAGCATTCAGCGCAGGTGTGCTAAGCAGCAGGCGACCATCTTTCTCACCTGCGATCTGGTACATACGTTCGCGGTCACGCTCAATACCATGCTCCACAGTACCTACAAGATTTGGGTAAAAGTAGAACCATAGCCCGATAAAGGTCAGAATGGAAGTGATGAAGTAGAGTCGCGATAGCCTCGCCAGCATCATAGATCGCATACTCGCGTAGAAGCGTGCTACTAACCCCTTGTCAGCCTCGCCGAAGAGGAAGCTCGCGCGCACGCGCCCCTTGCTCGCAGCGATCTCACGCACTGTACGTGCGCTTTCTACATCGAGCCTATCAAGTTCTACCTCATTCCCCTCATGTGGGGCAAGTGGTGCAGGGAAGAGGAAGGGCAGCAAGCCGAGTCGCAGCACCAGGCTCACCGCGACAAACATACCCGTGTAGAGCATCCCCCATGTGAGGCCTGATTTCAGATAGCTCACAGGAGACCAGAGATATTCTGGATACCATACCTGAAGAAACGGCCAGATGAGCACCCCGAGAAGCAGGGCTGTAAACCAGCCAGAAAACCAGACAAGGTTCTTACGCTGCCCCATAGAGCTTACGAGATAGAGAGCCAGCAGTGAAAGCATCCATACCTTATTCGCATCAAAAAATCCCCCTTTATCAAAGATATCAGGCTCCGGAGCCCCAAAAAGCGGCATGATAGTCGCAGGAGCTACCACGTGAGGGAAGCTCAGGGCAAAAAGAAAGATCAGAGAAAGCATCACAGACAAAGTGATACGAATGAGAAGCATGGTTGCATTCATAATAAGCATTCTAGAGCATTCCACTCACCCTGTCAAGTTCGCGCTCCGTACATAGGGGCAAAAAAAGCCTCCTCCCTCGGCATGCGAGGAAGGAGGCGCATAAAGTATTTCTTCAATAAATTATTTTGCCTGAAGGCGCACGCGGAGAACTTGATTATCTCCATCCTTTGTGCTCACAGCGTAGATACCAGAGAAGTGCTGTGTGACGCCATCAATGATAAGCTTAGCTTCAGCCATATCGTCACTCTCTCTCTGACTCATCTTGCTTACTTCTGGAGCTGTAATAGCATTAAAGTAATCAGAGGCTGGCGCGAAGTTCAATGCGAAAACAGCACCTGTGAATGGTGTGCCAGCACTGGCTTGGAAGTTCTTCTGAAGTTCGACGCTGTAGTCAAAGTTAGAGCCAAGCATCCAGAACTTGTCGCTGATAGCGATATGAGGAACAAGTCCCGCTGGGAAGATAGGAGCGGATGGCGCGTGGATGGTGACACCGTCCTTCTGAGATTCGACAGTGGCGATGAGATCTACCATACCTGCATCTTGACCGATCTTAGTGAGGAAGCTCTTCGCGGTAGTGAGCGTATCAGCCCAGCCCTGAGCCACCTTTGCGCGATCACTCACACCTGTGAAGATCGTAAGGCGTGGGATAGGCATCTGCTCAGCTTGACCTCCAGCGAAGTTGGTGGTCAGCCCCTTGTTATCCATGATAAGACCAGCTGGCGCATCCATACCAGAGAGCGCCATACCGAGATTACCAGCGAGCTGCTTGACATCAGGGATGAATACCTTACCCATCTGAAGAACAGGCATGATCTGGGAGCGGATTTCGCTGTTCAGAGTCAGAGTCACCGCCTCGGTAAGAGCGATAGTGGAGTCGAAGACACCATTAAAGGAGACGTCTAATCCACTGCTAGCGCAGCCACCGACTTCAGCATAGAGCAATGTACTAGGAAGGTCAGCCTGTGCCATTCCGACAAGCTTACCAGCAGGAGTGGGAGCCTTAGAATTCGTTGTCATCTCCATATTCAGACCACCGTCTGCCCAGATGACCATGTCAGCCTTCGTGTAGGAGTACATCTTAACGATCTGCCCGTAGATACCTGTGAGTGACGTGAGAGCTTCTACACCCTTATCAAGGATAGGAGCATTGTTGGTATTCTTCTTACCCAGCTCAGTGAGAATGCTGTCCAGCCCCTTAGAGAGCTGAAGCACGGAGTTCAGAGACTGATCGACTAGCTTATCGCTAACACCGAAGGTTCCGAGGAAAACAGGGTTCTTCGTGATTTCCTCATTGGAGAAGTCCAGTACAGAAGAAGCCGCGACGGATTCAGTAGCAGTCTTAGGGAAGGTCAGCTTCGCGATATCATCTGCCATGGCGAGACGCAGGCGATCACCTTCACGGGAGAAGGCGAAGTACACCTTCTTACCACGCAGAGCTGCCATCGCATCGACGATAGGCTTCGTGTCCTGCACAGCCATTGTCTGCATGTTCATCATGATCGCGTCGAGCATGTAGTTCATCTCCAGACTGACGATGAAGCCACCGGGGATGTCCTGCGTGGTGAGACCGAGTCTTTCTTTCTCCTCTGGTGTCGCTGCTGTGAGCACCTGATTGAGCGTCATCTTGATATTCTCCTCGATCGCCGTGGTATACATGCTACCCTCAGCGAAGCTCACACTCATGTGCATCGTAGGAATGGCGAGAGTCGTACCTTCCATCATCTGAGCCGCAAGCTTTTCGCCCAGAGACTTGATGAGATCGTTATCGCTAGAAGCGGCAGCCCATGCCTGTGTGAGCATGGTCATGTAACCACTGTATGATAGACTATTCATAGCGGCTGCGACAGGCTCGATGCTGGAGTCCATCCCAAAGGCGAAACTCGTCACATCGGGAATCTGTGCGAGATCCTCTTCCAGAGTTGTTTCCGACTTCTTCATCGACGCAAGCGCAGGATGGGTCATGACAGCCTTCGCGCACTGATGCCAGTCACCAGCAGCGAGCACGATGGTAGCAGACTGAGGAATATCAACAAGAGAAGGGAAGGCAGCAAGACGCTGCTCAGGAGTAGCAGTCGCACCAGCAGAAGGCTGAGCGAGCTCCTGAATGACAGCAGAAGGAGTGCTGTTCGCATAAACAGCCGAACTTGTAATAGCGCAGGATGCAGCTAAGAGGTGATGTAGTTTCATAACCTCATCAAATTATCTTATAGCGCATATACAGTCAAGCGGAATATTAGGATAATTATGACATATTTATGTCATATTGACGTTATACTATTCTTATACATCATACCAGACCTCTAAGGATGCCGAACTGCATACTTGACTTGTGAATAGAGATGAGATATACTAACACAAATTTACATTAACTTTTACCCCTCTTTTTATATATATCATGAAATCACCCCTTCTTTCTCTCGCACTTCTTTGTGCCGTCCTCATCCCTACTAGCCACGCCCAATTTAACATGGGAGACGGCGACAGACTGGGAAACAATCCACATCTAAACAAAAGCACGAAGGAAAAGAAACCTAAGAAAGTGCGCAGTGTGAAGGAAGCCCTCGAGCAGATGGACATCTTCAATGGAGAAGCGAATGAAAACGCCCAGTACTTCATCTTCCTGCGCTCCGCCAGCTGGTGTGGCCCCTGCCAGAAAGAAATGCCAGAAATCGTAAAAATCTACGATGACATTAAGGCCAGCAAGAAGGTCGAGCTCATCCTCTGGGGTGCTGACAGCGATCAAGCCGCTGCGCAGAAGTTCCTCGACCAGCATAAGGCGACCTTCCCTGCGACGATGGACGCTAGCATGCTCACAGAAATGACAGGCAGCTCTGGCATCCCCAGCGCCTACGTCGTCGATAGAAAAGGAAAACTCCTCTACCGTGGTCATGGCTCACTTGTGAAAAACTGGCGCTACGCCACGCTCGATTACCGCAAGAATAAGAAGGAAATCACCGAATACATGAAGGGGCTTCAGCAGCCTGCGAAGAGCACGAGCACAGGCAGCTCCCGCTAAATGATCAAAGCACCAGTAGCATGAAACCAGCTCTCACACTCAGCAGCCTCGGCGCAGCCGTCGCCCTCAGTAGCAGTGCCCTCGCCCTATCCACCGACCCGAAGAAGCCTAACATTATCTTCTTCATCGTCGACGATATGGGATGGCAAGACACCAGCGTCCCCTTCTGGTATAATAAGAAGGGAGAAGCGCAGCGCACCTACTTCAACGACCGCTACAAGACTCCTCACATGGAGGAGCTAGCGAAGCAGGGCATGCTTTTCACGCGTGCTTACGCCTGCCCAGTCAGCTCACCGACACGCACCAGCCTCATGACAGGACAGAACGCGGCGCGCCATCGAGTCACGAACTGGACACTGCTACAAGACAAGCTCAACGACTCACCGAATAACACCTTCGCCTCGCCCGACTGGAATGTCAACGGACTCCAGCCAGTAGGCACGCGCCCGAAAGGCACGGCACGCAAACCTATCAGCGAGGAAAAAGTAAAGTACGAGATCAAGCGTCCCTACGTCGCAGCGAAGCCACTGCCTGAGTTCCTGCGCAGCCTAGGCTACACCACCATCCACTGCGGGAAGGGGCACTGGGGCTCACGCGACACCCCTGGGGCGAACCCGACCCAGCTCGGCTTCGACTACAACATCGCTGGCAGCGAAATAGGTGGACCTGCTGACTTCCGAGGCAGCCGTCGCTACAGCGCACCGAACAACGATTTCTGCGTGCAAGGCATGGATGAGAACGAATTCTATGACAAGGATGTCTTCCTCACAAAAGCCCTCACGACAAAAACCATCCGCCTACTGGATAAACTAGGTAGTGAGCCCAAGGAAAAGGACAAGCCCTTCTACCTCTACATGAGTCATTACGCCATCCATGCCCCGCTTGACGCGCGCGCAGAGGACAAGACCCTCATGAAGAATTACCCCGCGCCTAACCTGAAAACGCACCCCGTGGACGGCAAGGCGTGGAGCCTCAACGAGCGCAACTACTGCACGCTCATCGAGGGCATGGATCAGAGCCTAGGCGAGCTCATGGCATGGCTGAAGGCGAACAACGCGGACAAGTCTACCATCATCCTATTCATCGGTGACAACGGTGGACTAGAAGGACAGGGACGCATAGGAAATGCGAACTACCCACTGCGTGCAGGGAAGGGCTCAGGTTACGAAGGCGGCATACGTGTCCCCATGCTCGTCAGCTGGCCCGGCGTCACAGCCGAGGGAACGCGTAATAACACACCAGTGATCATCGAAGACTTCTTCCCTACCATCATCGACATGGCAGGCGGTAGCAAGATGAAACTACCCAAAACGGTCGACGGACGCAGCTTCACACCACTTCTTCGCGGCGAAAAGCTAGAGGATAAACCCCTCTTACTCCACATGCCAAACTGCTGGGGCTATGGGCATAACTACCCACTCATGTCAGCGATGATCTTAGGTGACTGGAAGCTCTTCTACCGACATGGATCGAATGATCTAGAACTCTACAACCTCGCGGAAGACATCAGTGAGAAGAACAACCTCGCGAAGGCACAGCCGGAGAAGGTGAAAGAACTTGCAGAAATCATGGGTAAGGTCATGCGTCAGTACAAGGCACAGATGCCGAGCCTGAAGAGCGAAAAGCCGAACTCCAGAGGAGAGCGCACACCGCTCCCCTACCCTGATAAACTGAGTAAAAAGTAACAATGCCAAAAAGCCGTGATCCACGATCACGGCTTTTTTGTACCTACGCACAGCAGCTCTGCGCGACAGCGTTAAAAGAATACCTAAG
>CAYJLR010000014.1:14941-26137 GCA_964370895.1 uncultured Akkermansia sp.
GCGCCCTTGCTGGGGGCGTAGGGGCGAAGCCACCACATCCAAGTCTCGGCACAACCGAGACAGCGTCAGTTTCCAATTAATCTGACGTCGCGCGCGCCCGTGGAGTAAACCCAGCAAGGCAATCCCCGCCAGAAACTGACGCACCAACTACCGCGCGCGTCAGCGCGACTCTTACCTTCCGTGGCAAACGCGTGAGCGCTACAACGGCTTTTCTACGCTTCGCGTCTTCAACGGTAGAGAATAGCTGCCCTGCGGGCAGAGGAAAGGTGACGTCAGTGAGGGGGCTACCACGACGCTGAGACTTCAGCGCGGGCGTTCTTTAAACTTAGAGTTGCACTGACGTCTCCGTGGCTATGCCACGGTTTGCCTTCTGGGCTTTGCCCAGACCCAGCAAGGACGCTGTCCTTGCATCCTGCTTAAGAGCTAGCTCTTAAGAATCTATTTAAGCAAAACAGAATACGCTTATTTCTTGCGCAGCAGCTGCTCGATAAGCTGCATCGCCATGCGACAGCTATCCTTCAGCTTGGACTTCGATATCATCTCCATATTATCCTTGTCCGTATGCCACCAGTCAGAGCCGATGAAGTCACCGATCAGGTTAATGCTCTCCACCCCTTGTTTAAGAAATGGTGTGTGGTCATCCATGATGGATGTAGCTGCCACTGTCCACTGAACTCCTGACAGCTTCAGCGCCTGTATCGCCTTCGAGTATTCCGCATACATCTCAGTCGATGTATCGAACATAGGAATAGCGATCGGTATGCGGTGTCCACCCACCATATCCAGATTAATCTGGTAGCGTGGCAGCGTTTTTTCCGAGGCTCGACGCTCAGCATCCCATGTCGAACCATACAGTCCGTCTCCGTCTGTCATGTTCCAATCAAAGGACTCTTCACCATCGAAGAAGACCATTTCAACTTGCTTCGCTTCCTCCGGCTTCAGGGCTAGTAGGCGTGCGATTTCTATCATCGCCGCCGCTCCCGATGCACCATCGTTCGCCGCTTGAAAATTATCCGAGACTCCTATCTTCGCATCGATATGGCAGCTCAGCAGTATGGGGCGCACCCCATCAGCAGCTCCATAGCTGGCATAAAGGTTCACCATGGGGCGGCCAGCTCCTGAGAACGCACGTCTCTGTGTCTGCCATCCATAAGCCATCAGTTGCTTTTCTATATATTGCAGCTGTGCTTCATAAGCAGGTGATCCTGTCACGCGCAGCCCCATATCGCAGAAGGCCTGCGTGTGTATGTAGGCATTTTCCCCTGAGGCGGTCGCTTCATTACTCAGAGCAGCCACGCGGGGCTTCGCTTCTGTGGGAGAGGCTGTGCTGGAGGCTGCTTGCTTCTCTCCACAGGATATCAGCAACAGAGTAGAGAAAAGACCTATTAAGGACGCAGCACTCCGTTTATTAGTCATGGCTTTCTGTGATCCCAAAGAGCTGAATGATGCGCGTGAACTCAGATTTGCTCAGGTAGGGGATTTCTATCGTCCCCTTATTCTCACCCTTCACACTAATCTGCACAGGAGTGCCGAGATCGGCTGTGAGTTTCTTGCAGACTTTTTCAAAGATGGGAGGCACTGTAGATGCTTCACGCACAGGTCGTGCCTTAGGATCGAGAAGATCCCGTACAAGCTGCTCCGTCTGGCGTACAGTAAGCTTGCGATCGCGAACGCGCTGAGCGGCCTTCACCTGCACTTCATCTTCCTTTAGCTGGAGGAGCACCTTCGCGTGACCTATGCTGATTTCCTGATGGTTAAGCATACGGCGCACTTCTTTCTCAAGATCGAGGAGGCGTATCATGTTCGCAACGACGGTGCGAGCCTTGCCTACGTGACGAGCGATATCGCCTTGCTTCAATCCGAAGCGCTTTTGCAGCATCTTGTACTGCTCAGCTTCTTCGAGTGGGCGAAGATCTTCGCGCTGCAAGTTTTCAATCAGAGTCAGCTCTGCCACTTCGAGGTCAGTGGCTTCATGAACAATGATACGAATCTTCGTCATGCCTAGGCTACGCGCTGCGCGAAGACGACGCTCACCAGCGATGAGCTCATACTGACCTTCTACAAGGCGCACCACGAGTGGCTGCAGGAGTCCACGCTCTTTGATAGACGTGGCTAACTCTGAAATCTGTTCAGAATCGAAATGGCGACGAGGCTGGAATGGACATGTTGTCAGCTCATCTACACCGACAGTAAGCACCTGGTCAGCATTATCCGATGGAGAAGGGAGAGATGCAGCGTCATCCCCCTTTTTCATAATAAGTGCCTTTAATCCTTTTCCTAGTGCTTGTCGAGCCATATGTGGGCGGAATTCTATATGATCATAAGAAAAAAATCAACAAGTTTTTTACAAAGTTCTGCAAAAAGAATTCCACAATGCCTATTTTTAAATCGCTAACATTCTAAATAACTACGTAAACTCTCAAAATAAGTCGTTAGCAAATATTAAATAAAATAAATTGTTTTTTGCTTGCAGTATCACTTTGTTAGATTGAAAGCTACAAAAAAGAAGCCTACGGAGCGTTTTACTCCGTAGGCCTGTATAAAATAATTCTGGAATCGTTTTTTACTCGACTTCGTCCGCGTAGATGAGCTCTGCAGGAGGGCGCTCGATGGAGATGAGCTTCAGGCTGACGGATGGCTTGCCCGATTCAATGACGAGTCGGATGCTATCGCCTACCTGATGACCACTCAGCTTGATGCCTTGGCGTGAGCTGTAGGAGATCACACGTTCTTCAGGCATAGAGTCCCATGCACCGAGGATGGTGTAGATGACCGTCTCGCCCTTCTTCGTTTCGAAGGTGGCGCGTGTGCCCATACCTGTCACGCTGAGATCCACATCGCTGAAGTCCGTTGGGTTCGCCTGTGCGAGAGCACGGGAAAGTTCTTCGGAACGACGCATGAGGATAGCGCGTGTCGCCTTCGCATCCTGATAACCACCATTTTCACGGAGGTCACCTTCAGCACGCGTGACTTCGAGGTCGCGCTTGTTCTGAGGGATGCGCACATTCACGAGTTCATCGAACTCAGCCTTACGTGCTGCGTAGGAGCGCAGGGAGACGAAGGTGGTCTGACGTTCCTTCACCTTCGTGCGGCTGAGGACGACTTCTTGAAGACCAGGATGCACCTTCATCATGTTAGCAAGGATGAGGTTACGATCGAGGTCAGCGAGAACGGATGAATCATAGAGAGCCTTCGCGAAAGGACGTGCTTCTGCTTCGACGAGACCCTGAATGAGGTCAGGTGCGAGCTGCTTATCATCGATGAGCAGGTTACGCAGACGCAGAGCGCGGTTAGGACCACCTTCTGTGCTGTCACGCTCAATAGCATTGAGAATAGCAGAACCGAGGGCTACCTTATTCTTTTCGAAGACTTCCTTCGTGAGGTTTGCGCGCTCACGGAATACCCAGATGAGTACATCAGGGCTGAGACTCTGACGGAAGATACCATTGACGATGTCGGCAAAGAGCTGATCCTTCTCACCCTTAGCGATGATGAAATCTGCTACAGGAGCAATCGTCTTCGCACCACCGAACAAGAAGATATTCGTCGCGTAAGCTACCCATGAATCAGCAAGTGTCGATGGGAGGCAGTCATACACGAGACGCTGACGCTGTGCGGTGAGCTCACCGATGTAGCGCACGATCTCCTCGGAAGAGATAGTCGCGAGCTTTTCGGAAAGCGTCGTTGGCACCGTGATAGATTCAGCAGCGAATGCTTGCTCGATCTTCTCACGTGCTTCAGGGCATGTTGCGAAACGCTCCATGATCTCGTCACGGATGATGATGAGTTCGAGGACATGTTGAGGCTCGACGCGGTCGCGTTCGATATCCTTTTCCATTTCTTTCACCAGCTTTGCTACGAGTTCGTATTCACCATTGAGCACATCAAGACGCACAAGGTCAAGAATGCGCACGCAAGCTTCTAAGGTGTTCGCAGCACAGTAATCTTCATACAGGGCTTCAGCAGCACTTGTGGAAGCACGCAGAGCAATCGCTTCACCGCGCTTCGTAGGAAGACGGAAGCCAGGATCGTCGCGCATAGCTACACGTGCACGCTCCCACCAGCTCTTCCATGAAGAAGCTTCAATCACGCGACCGACAAGGAACTTTTCTAAGTCCTCTGGAAGCATAGGAAGCACCTCATTAATCCCCTCACGCAGAGAGAAGTTATGGGAGAGCACAAGGCGAATAAAGCCCAGCATTGTATCCTTACCATCAGCCTGCTGACGAATACCGGCTGGATCGTCAAAACAATTGATCAAGAAGTGACCTTCAGGAAGAGGTGTCAGCTGATTAAAAGCGAGACGAAGACCCAAAAGATGGTTCAACTTTTGCTCAAAATTAATCTTAATAACTTGTTTAGTCAGAGACCACGCTGCTACCTTACCTACACCCCATTCGCCATGTATCACATACTTCCCTGGGGAAAAACGATCGAGTCGTGTCGCAAAATCCATAGGGATCTTGCCAGAATTTACAAATTTTTCTAAATCGGCATGCATACGTAGAAGTATAATAACACAGGATATGTCAAGGTCAACCCCAGATTGTTGAAATATTTTCACTAGGGCTCACTTTTAACCCTTTTTGTAGCCATTCAAAAATTAGTACTCAGCGTATTAAACTTTCTCAAATGGAAGCCATGCATAGGGGCGGTGAAAGTCAGGATTAGCTGAACAGTCGGTCGCAGTTGTCGCAAATAACTGCTCAGGGCTATTCAGAATAGCGCAGGCAGCGACGCGGCAGTTATCAAGACTGATACCGAGCTTCTCCAAGTCCGCAAGAGCCAATCTCGCTTCGCACGACCAGCCATCGGGACGCAGCGCCCCCTTAGAAACAAGCTGAGGAACAGCGTATCCCTCTTGAAAAAGTATGCGAGGCCCAGAGAACACCTCCGACCACCATGCACCATTTGGGCTGACATTACACTCAACATAGCAGCTGAGATCTTCGCGTGCGATGAAGAACTCGGCAGCATCATACATCCAGAGATTTTCTTGGAATGCACCCTCTTTCGCGTCAGGATGCACGATGGCAGGCGCATCGCAGCTAGCGCGGTAAACGAGCTCATCACCTTCGATAGAGAAGGAATAGCGATAAGGGGCAGGAAGGGCATTACCAAACCATTCATGAGCGATTTCAGAACAAGGGACTTCCAGAGAAGAGAGAGAATGAAGGGCGATATTCATGATTCTCGCATTATACACAAGCCCCACCCCCAGCGCAAGAACCAAGCCGCGTCAGTGCCCCTAATAATGGGATTGGACATAAGAAAATGCTTGCGGTGGGCTATGCTAATAAGGGATGGACATAAGAAAATGCTTGCGGTGGGCTATGGCTGTATCATAGAATAAGGCTTCTATGTCTGACGCTATACCTATGAACACTCAGGAAGATGATACCCTCCAGATGCGCGACCTGCCAGAAGAGGATATGCCCCGTGAGAAACTGATGCGACATGGGAGGAGCAAACTATCTGACGAAGAACTTATCGCCCTCTTCCTGAGAACAGGATTAAAAGGCTGCAACGTGCTGGAAATGTCAGCGAAGATCAAGCGTGCTGCAGGATCACTCGCGGCACTGGGCGCGATGGAAGCGCAAGACATAGCCGCGCTATGTAAAGGCGTAGGCCCAGCGAAGGCAGCCACACTAGCTGCCGTATTCGAGCTAGGAGCACGCGCTGTGAAAGAACAGCTAGCATCGCAGGATATGAGAAGTGCACGCTGTGTATACGACTATCTGGCGGCTGACCTACGATTCGAACAGCAAGAGAATATGGTCGCCCTGCTACTAGATATCCGCTATCGACTCATTCGTCGAGTGAATGTGAGCAAAGGAACACTCTCGCGCGTCATCGTCCATCCGAGAGACATCTTCAGAGAAGCGATCAGACACAATGCGCACTGCATCATCATCGCCCATAACCACCCGAGCGGAGACCCGAAGCCAAGCAAGGCCGACATACAACTCACCGAACAACTCGTAGACGCGGCAAACGTGCTGCACATACGCATCATCGATCACATCATCATAGGAGCGGAGTCAGACACAGGCCGCCTACCCTACTATAGCTTCCAAGAACAAGGCTTCATGCCTCAATAACACTTCACACAACTATGTCCACACAGAACAATCACTTCGACTATCATACGCACCAGACCGTAGCACAAGGCGGCTATCTTAATGCCGTCACACGCGCGGACTGGGAGCGCATCGCAGATGCACCGGGGCAGATGCTGCCCTGCTTTGGCGTACACCCATGGCATGCACATGAAGTAGAAGACCTCGGGGAGCTCGCCTTCGAGCTCGACGACTGGTTAGCACGCTACCCCTCAGCTGGTGTGGGTGAATGCGGGCTAGACGGGCATGAGAAGCACAAGGCACACTGGGATGCACAAGTCTCACTATTCCACATACAGCTGGGAGCGGCATTCCGACATGAGAGACGCGTGCATGTGCATGGAGCAGGCGCGTGGTCTAGCGTGCTGGAAATCTTAAAAGAACGCTTCCGCTGCGGCACATTACCGACAGTACACCTGCACGCGTGGAATGGATCACTAGAAATGGCTAGAGAATTCTTAGCATTAGGCGCGAGCTTCTCAGTGGGACTGCGAGAACTGGAACATGCGAAAGCAGAACAGCGCTACGGCAGACTAGGAAGGAAGAACGTGCACCCAGAAAGCGACGACAAGCCAGAAAGCTGGGAAAAAGTATGCGCGCTCTACGATGAAATAGTCAAAGGCTAGCCGCATAACACCCTTCGAATTTTCTTAAAAAAGCCCAGCAAGGAAAACACCTTGCTGGGCTTTTTGCAAACTGTATTTTTTACAACTACTTCGCTTAGAGAGCTGCGACGATCGCATCACCCATGCCGGCTGTACCTACGGCGATTTCGCCCTCTGCACCGCGTGCGAGGTCACCAGTGCGGTAGCCAGCAGCGATCACGCTCTTCACCGCTACATCCAGCGCGTCTGCAGCCTCTGCTTCCATGCAAGAGTAGCGCAGCAGCATACCAAGAGAAAGAATCTGAGCGATAGGATTAGCAATACCCTGACCAGCAATATCTGGAGCAGAGCCACCTGATGGCTCATACATACCGAAGAAACTCTTCTCAGACTTACCATCGCTCAAGGATGCGCTAGGAAGCATGCCCAGTGAGCCACAGATGATAGCCATCTCGTCGGAAAGAATATCACCGAAGGTATTCTCCGTCACCATGACATCGAATGCCTGCGGGTTACGCACGAGCTGCATCGCAGCATTATCCACATACATGTGGCTGAGCTCCACATCAGGATACTGAGGAGCGATCTCCTCCATCGTATCGCGCCACATGATGGAAGAGGAAAGAACATTTGCCTTATCCACGCTGCACAGACGCTTATCACGACCCTGAGCTGCTTGGAATGCCACGTGAGCGATACGCTCCACTTCACTCTTCTTATAAACAAGCGTATCAATACCGATAACCTCACCATCGCGCTCGCCGTAGAACTTTGGCTCACCGAAGTACATACCACCAGTCAGCTCGCGGACACAGAGAATATCGAAACCACCCTTGATAAGCTCATTCTTCACAGGTGACGCATCGACCAGCTCGGCCATACAGATACCTGGGCGAAGATTCGCGTACAGAGAGAAATGCTTACGAAGAGGGAGGAGAGCACCGCGCTCTGGGCGCTCATCGGCAGGGAGACTATCCCACTTAGGACCGCCAACTGAACCGAAAAGAATAGCATCGGACTCCTCACAAGCGCGCAGAGTCTCATCAGGGAGAGCCTTACCGCAATTATCGATGGCAGCACCACCGACGTAGCATTCTGTAAGTTCTGTAGCAAAAGAGAACTTCTTTTCGAGAGCAGCGAGTACCTTCAGAGCCTCCTGCATGACTTCTGGGCCGATTCCGTCACCAGCGAGAACAGCGATCTTATGTGTCTTCATGTGGGCGGAATGATAGCGCAGAAGGGACTGACTTGTCAAGCTCGCCAATGAAAACAAAACCTATACCCAGCGCGACAGCGTTAAAAGGAGTCCAGAGGGGCACTCCCCTCTGGTAGGATGCAAGGACAGAGTCCTTGCTGGGGGAATGGGGGCGACGCCCCTCACCGCGAGCGAAGCGCGACTCTTACCTCTCGTGGCACACGCGATAGCGTAAAAGCGCAGCCCACGTGAACGATTCGCGACTTCTACGGCAGAGAAGTGCTGCCCTGCAGGCAGGAGATAAGAAAACGTCAATGAGGGTGTTCACACCATGCTGAGACTTCGGCGCGGACACCTGTGATTTTTTGTGTTCTCACTGACGTTCCGTGATCTGCGATCACGGCCTACCTCTTGGGCTCTACCCAAACCCGCCAAGGACGCCATCCTTGAATCCTGCCTAAGATCATTGATCTTAGCTATCCATTTATGTGTCTGGCTCACCTGGGCGCATCGCTTGCGCTTTCAGCTCCCAGTAGCAGGCGAGCTCTTCGCTCTGCGGTGCTCCGACCCCCGCGCGGAAGCATTCTGCGAGCTTCTGCGCAGCTGCTTGATGCCCGCGATTCGCCGCATTCTCAAAGCAACTCACCGCGCCACCCTCATCACGTAGACACCCCACGCCTTTCAAATAACATTTCCCCAGCTGATACAGAGCATCGATATCACCCTCCTGAGCAGCTAAGTCATAGTAATAAACTGCGCGTTCAAAATCACGCTCACAGCCCCCTCGCCCACGCCTGTATCGAGCTGCGAGTTTCGCATAGTCCCCATGCCTAGATGCGTCCATATGCTAGGAAGTCAATTAAAATTCCTTCTTGGCAAAGAGCCATGTAGCAATCAAGAGATGAAAGCTAAAATACGCCAACGTGATGAGCCCCAGCCCACCCAGCATCCCCCAGCTGAGCATCTGCCCAGCACTCGCTTGATCCGCCGCCGTATACAGGCTGAAATCAGGAACGAGCAGCGCAAATATTTCCGATACGGTGCGCAGTGTAGAACTCACACCAAGCTCGCCAGATCCGACAAGCATGGCATCAAAAAACTGTGATTGGAAGGTACCGACGAAGTACAGACCGAGGCTGAGCACCATGCTGACAATAGTACCACTGGTGAAGCAGGAGATGAGCAGGCACATGCTCGTGAGCACGCTCCAGCCCATGAAATAAAGGATGAGTGATCTCTGCAGGTTCATATTCAAGCCCGCCTCAGATAGAGCCTTGAGATGCGGCTGTATCTCCGCCTGCCCAAATCCGCGCGCAGTTAGAACCTCAGTAACCATACCGGCGAGCTCTTTCTCTCGCAGGTAGAGCGTGAGGCTCATAAGCCCATCCATCACAAGGAACATGATAAGCATCAGGAAGAGCACACCAAGTGCCTTACCTAGTAGATAATCCAGCCTCGGTACAGGCTTACATAAGATGGTATAGAGGATACGATCTTCAGCATCGCGCGGGATGAGTAGAGATGTCGCTGAGACGCAGAAGATGACCGCAAAGAGGTGCATGCTGCCCGTGCCTATATTCTTGATCAACTCCAGCTGCGCGACACCACTCGATTCAACACTGAGATCGCCATGGTAAGGTATAAACTGGAGGAGCAAGAAGCCAATGATGAGCGCGGCAAGCACGATAAAAAGCTTCATGCGCACGAGCTGCGTGAGCGTGACTGAGGCCAGCGCTAGCACGCGGAGAGGGGAAGGCAGATTGGCGAGCAAGGTGGTCATCTCGTTGCTATCATCAGTTGCCTAGAAAAGAAAGGGGCGCTCTACGAGGCACCATTATGCGCGAGGCGACTTCTCACCTTCTTCGATCAGTTTCCAGAAGGAGCGAGAATTGCTGAGTTTCTGGTCTTCAGATCCACCCATTTTTGAGCGGAAGAGGAAGTCGCGCAGGGAGTTCGCACTGAGGACGCGCTGGACAATTACAGTATCATCACCTTCGACGGTGAAGTAGATGCGGTAATCCTGAGAGCGGAAGCGATAGATCTTCTTACCTTCACGCTCGACTACTCCAAAGTGATGCTCAGAGCTGGCTGCATTCAAGCCAGCCTCATCTACCTGAAACGAGCCTAGTAAACTGAGCTGATCCTGTGATGGAAGGGCAGAAAGCTCTGCCGCACTGATTTCATTAAAAACGATCTGATGCACATGTGCAATATAGCGTATGTGCCATGGCTTTGCAAGCGTCTTTTACGGCACAGTGCGCAAAAAACGCATACAAAGACCTACAATTTAACAGTTAAACACTCATCGCGGACTCTTATTCCCCAGATAGCGCCCCTGCGCATCATAGTAATTTAATCGACCATTAGACTCACGTTTAGCGCGCCCTTGGCTACGCCCCTGCGCGTCGTAAAAGTACATTCCCCCCTGCCCGTCTGACTTCGCACGTCCGACTTGGCGACCCTGCGCATCATAGAAAAACATACCGCCACTGCCGTCAGGATCGCTGCGTCCGACATAACGCCCCGAGGAATCATAGTGCGTCTCCACTCCACGCGAGTCGGTATCCGTGCGCCCCTTGTAGCGGCCTGAGAGGTCGTAGTGACTTTCCTTATTACCGTCTTTGTCACTGCGCCCTTGGTAGCGCCCCTGCGCGTCTGTCCTCGTGGAGGCATAGACCTGCAGAGGCAAGAGGGTAAATACCCCTAAGATGAGGGCTGTAGGAATAGTCATCACTGCTCCTCGCTGAATTTAAGCACACGGCTTCACTCCGACGTAAAGCCCCGCATTATTGATCACATACCACTTTCCGTCGGGGTATTGCTTCACCCACGCGGATCGAGGCGAGTCAGCACCCGAGCTCACGAGCAGCACACGGGTGTAGTCTGACTCTGGCTTCATGGACTTGATGACGATTTCGTAGTCATCCGGATTCATCGCATAGCCATTCTGAGGAGAACTCCCCTTCGCAAAGCTGCGGAAAATATCGTGATAACTAGCATCTCGCAGACGCGAAGCAAAGGTCGCGTAACTACTGCGCTTGTCCCACTCGGCATCGGCCTGCATGACATGTGAGAGCATCCTGCGAGCCTCATCTCGCGTCGATGGATCGGTGTAACAAAAGACCGCATCAAAGTACATCTTCAAAGCACCCTCGGGACTGTTCAACTCCGCGTCTGCGCGCATCATCCACTCATCAAAGCTTTTAGGTATCATAATACTGTATGATAGTACTTTAACATTTCTACGGCAAGCAGAAAATGCAGCTACTACACTTTA
>CAYJLR010000015.1:0-24938 GCA_964370895.1 uncultured Akkermansia sp.
CTTAAACGATGCCTCCTCTCCAACATATCCTTCTTGATAATCAACCTGCCTATAGCCGCTGCCGTGTTGAGTGCTCCCATTTCAGTCAGCCCGAATCAGAGCTCGCTGACTGGATGCTCATGCTGCACGTCACGACTGCGCGGCATTCCGACTTCTCGTCACAGCTAGCTAGCTTACTAGATGCTCGTGCTGCCTTCATGGATGAACATCCCGAGGTGCAGTCAGTATTCACACGCGTTTTTCTTAGTGATGCCGCGAATCAAGAAAGCATAGCTCGGGTACTACTTCCCGAGGATATGGGAGCACTGTCCATTATAGAGCAGCCTCCTTTAGACGGTACACGCGTCGCTCTATGGCTGTACTTTCAGTCTGGTATTATGCGTCGCTACGAGTCGGATGGATCTCTCATTTGTGAGCATGATGGCTATCAGCACATATGGACAGCCTCCGCGAGGGGAGAAGAGGGGGATTCCCATCAGCAGTGTCGGAGTTTATTTGAAGAGTATTCTCTGCAGCTAGAAAGGCAGGGCGCTACTCTGTACGATCATGCGATACGTACCTGGCTATTTGTCCAAAATGTAGATGCGAATTATGCTGGTGTTGTCACAGGGCGCAATGAGCACTTCGATGAAAAGGGGCTTACTGTCGGTAAGCATTTTATCAGCAGTACAGGCATTCAGGGACGAAGTGAGAAGACTTCATCTCTCGTGCAGCTAGATGCTTACGCTGTACTCGGTATCAAACCTGAGCAGATACAGTTCCTTTACGCTCCTACACATCTGAATCCCACACATGAGTACGGTGTGCGCTTCGAGCGCGGTACGACTGTGCACCTTGGTGATCGTCGCTATTCCTACATTTCAGGAACCGCGAGTATAGATAACAAAGGTGAGGTTGTCCACATTGGGGATATAGAAGCGCAGACGAAGCGTATGTGGGAGAATGTGGAGGTGCTTCTCGCAGAAGTTGATGCTCGTCTCTCTGATATAGCTCAGATTATCGTCTACCTTCGAGATCTCTCCGATTATGAGCTGGTGAAGCGTTTATTTGATGATCGATTTCCTTTGATTCCAACTGTTATTTTACTTGCTCCAGTATGTCGCCCCACATGGCTCATCGAAATGGAATGTGTTAGCATCAATTAACTCGATAGGTATGACGAAAATAGCCGTGTTTTTTTGTTATATACATGTTATTTTGTAATACTGAATATAAAATTTTCACCTAGTGTTTTACTAGGAAATAATTGCTAGATGTTGATGATTAGTTGTTATACTTAACTGTTATTTCTGCTATCTAATATATAGTATCTTTTTATTGAATATTAAAGATTTATATGTCATGATTCTGGCAGGTAAACCAAAACGGTTAACTTCAACAAAACAAAACAAACACTACATCTACAGAAAGGATAAAATATGAGCAAACGTAACATTACACGCTACACATATGAAACAACCTCTTTCCAAGGCTGGCGCTTGAGCATTTGCCGTCGTTGGAACCAATTCACTAAGTACTTCTCCGACCGCGAATACGGAAGCGAAGAAGCTGCGTTTGATGCTGCTCTCGAAATGCGCGACAAAATCTACAACGCGCTCCAGCAGAACCCAGAAGACCCACGCTGCGTCTTCGAGCGCTTTAAGCATGGTTTAGCTGACGACGCAAAGGTTCAAGCAGAGACTACTCGATAAGCCTCTTACTTACAAAAATATTACTCGAACAGGTGTGTGGCTCAGGTCATGCACCTGTTCTCATTTTAGGCAGGGAGACTTAGTTCTCCGTCATGTATATACCAGAGCTTGATTTTATGAGTGAGCTCGCATATAATGCACAGCAAGTATGTATGAACAATTGATCGCGCTACTGGCGCAGCATGATGAAGTAGGCGTGATGGCACACTTTCGCCCCGACGGCGATGCCATAGGATCGACGCTCGCTCTAGGATTAGCCTTGAAAGCCATGGGTAAGAAGGTGCGACTGTTCAATGAAGATCCTGTCCCTCCTTCCTTTACCTTCTTGGAGGGTAGTGAGCTCTTCGAGCCCATCCCCAGCGTATGCCCAGAGAGCATGGGTCTGCTCATCTGTCTGGACTGTGGAGCGTGGAAAAGACTAGGCGATCGAGCGATCGAGGTCTTCGCCCATGGTCGCGAAGAAGGCAGTGCGCTGACCCTCGTGAACTTCGACCACCATGCGAGCAATGAAGGCTATGGAGAACTCAATATCGTGAAGCCTAATGCCGCTGCGACATGCTTCATGCTCGATGAATTCATCCGCGAACTCGGAGTCTCAGTTGACACCGCCATGGCGACAGCTCTTTATGTCGGCATAAGCACCGATACTGGCTCTTTCCAGTATGGCAGTACCAGCCCTGAAGTGATGCGTGCCGCGGCCCGTCTTCTCGAAGCAGGTGTAGACGTGCAGGATGTAAACCGTCGCTTATACCAAGAAGTCCCACTCAGTACGCTCATGGTGAATAGGGAAGTTCTGAATAATATGGTTGTTGAAGAAGAGGGCTTGCTCTCTCATTATAGCCTAGATGCTGTGACTAAAAATCGCCTTGCTATCAGCAGCGATGATTCAAAGGATCTCGTAGAGATTATCCGCGTGATCAGCGGTGTGAAGGCTTCCATTATCTTCGAAGACCTCGAAGACGGACGCATCCGCATGTCATTACGCTCGAAAGACCCGCGTATGAATGTGGGACGCGTCGCTGAGAGTTTCGGTGGCGGTGGTCACTTCATGGCGGCGGGTATTCGCATGAAGGGAAGCCTCGAAAACTGCCGTGAGCGCGTCCTTGAAGGACTACGCCAGGAGATACGACGCGTGTTCCTTAATGGGGAAGCATAGTGAGTCTACTTTTTTGTTTTTTTCTTGCACAGCGGCTGACTATTCACTAATCTCTAACTATGACAGCGACATCCCCACCACTTGAGCCGCCACACGGTCTTCTCCTCGTTGATAAAGACCCTGGCTTCACTTCTCACAATGCCGTCGCACTATGCCGACGCATTCTGAAGACGAAGAAGGTAGGACACTGTGGTACACTAGACCCCATGGCGACCGGCATGCTGCTCGTGGTCATCGGAAAGGCGACCAAGCTTCAGGATGCTCTCATGTGCGATGACAAGGTCTATCTCGGCACGATGAAACTCGGCCAAGAGACGAATAGTCAGGATGCTGATGGTGAAATCGTCGCTGAGAAATCTACTGAAGGTATAGATGAGGCGCAGATACGCGCTGCCTTCGAGCACTTCACGGGTGCTTTCGATCAGGTTCCCCCTATGTATTCTGCTGTGAAAATCAATGGTGTTCCCTGTTACAAGCTTGCGCGTAAGGGGCAGGAAGTAGAGCGTAAGGCGAGACCTGTAAAGGTTCTCCGCTACGAGATCACCCGCATCGACCTCGAGACCGCGGAAGTAGACTTCCTCGTCCACTGCACGAAGGGATTCTACGTGCGCACCTACGCTCATGAAATCGGGCAGCGACTCGGCTGCGGTGCTCATCTCACCGCTCTGCGTCGCACGCATTCTGGCGGCTTCGATCTGAGCCGCGCTATTGAGGTGCCCGCACTGAAGGCCTGCACTGCTGAAGAGCTGCGCGCTGCCATCATCCCGCTGGAAGATATCCAACGCATCATCGCCGAGAAGAGCGCCACTGAAGAAGCATGAGAGTGTACCGCCGCTTTGAGGAGTTAAATGAGCTCGATCAGCCTATTTACTGGGCATTGGGCTTTTTTGACGGTATGCACCGAGGTCATCAACAGGTGATCGCGGCAGCACAGAAAGAAGATTCTCTCTGTGGCATGCTTAGCTTTGCGAAGCATCCTCTCAGTCTGCTGGCACCTGAGCGATCGCCTCAGTTAATCACTCCATATCCGGAGCAGAAGCTCGCCTATGCGCGAGAATATGGCGTAGACATAGTCCTGCTTCTCGACTTCACGCCTGAGCTGGCGACGATGAGTCCCGCGGCATTTCTTGACACACTGGCGTCACACTGTCGGGTGACTGGGCTAAGCTCAGGGAGAAACTGGCACTTCGGGCATCGCGGTCTTGGAGACTCTGCATTCTTAGAACAGTCAGGTAAGTCGCGAGGCTGGGAAGTTGCTGTAGCCGATCTCTTGCAAGACGAAGAGAATCACGTTATTTCCTCCTCGGAGATCAGATGCTGTCTTCAATCAGGGGAGTTAAATAAAGCGATTCAGCTGCTCGGTCATCCCTTCGCTCTGCGCGGTGAGGTGATACATGGGCAGCATCTCGCTCGACAGTGGAACTACCCCACAGCGAATATTCATATACCTGACGACACGATTCATCCTCTGGCTGGCGTGTATGCCGTCGATGCTATCATTGACGGAGAGCGCGTCGCTGGCGTGGCGAATATAGGACTGCGCCCTACCATCGAGGAGGATGTGAAGCGTGTGCTTCTCGAAGTTCACTTTTTTGATTGGGAGGGCGATCTCTACGGGCAAGTGATGGATATATCCATGCGCTACTTTATACGTGAAGAAAAGAGATTCTCCTCCATTGATGAACTGCGTGCTCAGATAGCCACAGATGCGGCGCACGCACGTGAGCTGCTCAGCTGCTAATCAGGTAGAGTAGGTAATTCATCTAAGAATTCGCGTCGTGCCTTTGTGGGGAGTGCGTGCATGAAGGCTGCACCATAGGTTTTCCCTGTGATGCGGGAGTCGAGCAGGACTATCATTCCCTGATCGCTCTTCGAGCGGATGAGTCGTCCTACACCTTGGCGGAACTTGAGAAGGGCTTCGGGCAGAGTGTAGTCGAAGAAGGGCTTCCCGCCGCGCGCTTCGATGGCTTCGCAGCGCGCCTCGGTGAGGGGGTTGGAGGGTGATTCAAAGGGTATCTTCGTGATGATGACATTGCTGAGGGCTTCACCGGGTACATCGACACCTGTCCAGAAGCTCTCTGTTCCAAGTAGGACACTACCGACATTCTTCTTAAACTCATCGAGCATGCGTCGTCTATCGAGCTGCTCGCCCTGTACGAGCATAGGCCAGCCGCGCTCGATGCAGAGTGGGCGCAGACGCTGTGCCATGACGCGCATCAATCCATAGCTGGTGAAGAGTACAAAGGCTCGACCATCTGATTCCACCAGATAGCGGTAGATCCACTCAGCCAGTGCGTCTTGATAGTGATCTTCTTCACTGGAAGGGGGAGGAGCGGGCATACAGCGTGAGACGACGATGCGCATCTGCTCTTCGAAGTTAAAGGGGCTGCCTATCTGAAGACTACGAGATCCTTCTGCACCTATGCGCCCCATGAAGTAATTCATCTGACGTACACCAGTAGAGAAGGTCGCGCTAGTGAGGATAAGGGCACGGTCTGCCGAGAAGAGTCGCTCACGCAGGATGTCTGCTACATTGATGAGTGCTGCGACGAGGCGTGTATTACGCCCTTCTTCGCCTGTCGATTCGATCCAGTATACGAACTCCTCGGCTGGTAGCTTCACCATAGCTATTGCTATTTCTTTGTAAGCCGTGAGGCGTGAGGCTATGTCATTGAGCTCCGCGCGCGAGATGTCATTTTCCTCTAGTTCTGCGCATGTTTTCACTGCTTCTGCGAGATTATGTAGAGCAGGGCTGAGGATATCATCTGTCCACTCTGCGCGACGCAGGCGAGCACAGCCCTGATGTGCTTCTAAATTACTGTCCAGTCGAGCATTTTCGAAGAACTCATCACAGGCAATCTGTGCATCCTCCACGAGCTGGAGCATGAGCGGTGAGGCGTGGAGGCGTAGAGAACCCTTACGCGTACGAGGATTATACATACGCAGTAGGTCGAAGCGCAGCTCACTGTCCGATAGGGAGAAGCCGAGCTGCTTCGCTGCTACAGCCTCGATGGTATGCGCCTCGTCAAGGATGAGGAAATCGCGTGGGTAGAGGAAGCCTTCCTCTATCTCTTCGCTTTCGTCGCGTGTGAGCTCATTATGCGCGAGTAAGCCGAAGAGTAAGGTGTGGTTAAGAATCACGAGCTGCGATTCCTGTACGCGGAGGCGTGCCGCTTGATAGGGGCACTTCATCCCACAGAGGCGAGGGGTGCAGACATGGTTTTCGCTGCGCACCTGTGCCCATATCTTGAAGGAGATATTGAGCTCACTAGGTAGCTCGCTTAGTGAGCCTTCACCGCAGTCACGCGACCATGCCCATAGGTCGTGGAGTTGACGTGTTTCTTCTTGGTTAAAAAGATCAGTAGCCTGCTCCATAGCGCGTTTGAGGCGGGTGAAGCAGATGTAATTCCCACGTCCCTTCAGTAGAGCTGCTTGAAACTCGATGCCGAGAGCTTGCTTCACAGTAGGAATGTCCTTGTGAAAGAGCTGCTCCTGCAGATTAATCGTGTGCGTGGAGATGATCGCTTTACGCTGGTTTTCCAGAGTGAAGCGGAGAGCAGGGATGAGGTAGGCTAGAGACTTGCCCACACCTGTCCCTGCTTCGATGAGCACGGGGGATTCTTCCGTTAGAGCTTCCGCCACAGCGAGAGCCATATCCTGCTGCTCGGCACGGTATTCGAACCCCTTCGCCCCAGAGAGTATGCCGTGATCAGAGAAGTCGTGACGACTCTGCTCGATGAGATCTAGCTCCATTAAAATTAAAGCTGACGTTCAGAAGTCGGAGGTAAGCTGATCTGTGCAGGAATATTAGGGAAAAAGGCACGAAGCGTACTTACAGGAGTCTTCGCATCGATGAAGTACCATGTATTTGGCTTCGCGTCGAAAGCGGACCTGTTCTTCGCTGTCACTTCATCGCGTACAGCGTAAATGAAGCTCTTTTGCTCCACGCGTACGGTCTGCCCGTTCGGAAGTGGGGCGCGAAGGATAAGTGTCGTAGGCAGCACGACGAGGCGGCTGCGTTCGCGTCCTTCTTCGAGCTGATCAGCCTGACGCTTAGCACCCTGATCCTTAAGAACACCTGTGGCGATGTTATTCGCAGGAGATAGGATATACTCCGCATGAGGGCTATCGACAGTGAAGCGTTCGATGACGACACCCTTGCTCTTGAGAAGTTGACCTTGCTTGATATACTGGCTTCGGAGCACCTTGATGTTTGCTTGATGGCGAGCATCGATTTGCTCTTCTGTCTCCCTACCAGCGCCAGGCATGACATTAGTGCTGCCTTGACGAGAACTATCACTGCGGAGAGCTAGCTTATTCGCGTAATAAAGCTTCACTGGTGGGTACATACGATCTACGACCCAGCTCATATCACAGTTGCGAATAGCTCCTGCTAATTCGCGTGCAGCACTGGCTGCTTGCTGAGCTTCGGAGCTTGCGGCTTGAGCGGAGATGAAGCTTGAGCAGATGAGCGGGATGTAGAAAAATGCCTTAGTCATGTTAGGATGATACCACAAGCGCCTAGAGGTGCAAGCAAGAAATGGAGCATGAAGAGGAGTATTACACAGAGTAGCTTTTATTCCGCCTGAAGCAGGGTGAGAACAGCATAGCCGCTCACGGGCTCGTAATAAAGGTCGAAGCTGAGGTTCTGGTCGCGAATCTTTCCTTGATAGAGCTGATGAGGGGCGAGCTCATACATATAGCTCGCTCTAGACGCATTCATTAGGCTGAGTCCAGAAAGCTCCTTGAGCTCTTTCTTCTCATTCTCATGCGTGTTCAAGAACTGTAAGAGCCATTCAGGACCAGCGTAGAAAAAGAGGCTACGCGTTGTGGTGAAGGCCTCATAATTAGTAACCACGATAGGGAGCACGCGCAAGGGCTGAGCGGGAATAGCTGGATACTCCTGCTCGGAGATGTGTGCGAGGGCATCAGCTCCTTCCATGATGCGAGACGATCCATGTATCGTGCGCGGGTGCTGACTCATCCAGAAATAAGCTCCAATGAGGAGGCCTGCAAGGACGAGGATGAAGATGGCAGTGAACTTTTTCATGATGATTTTTTTCGTAATAGACAGCAGAAGCCTCCTGCACCATAGCCATGAGCTGGTAGCAGTCGGTAGCTAGGGAAGCTGCTCACACTAGAGCGGAAACGATCTAGGCTAGCCACGTCCACGGCCTCCAGTTCTGGATGTCGCTTCAGTAAGTAAGCCATGACCTTCTCATTTTCTTCTGGGGTATAGGTGCAGGTCGTATAGAGAATATGTCCCCCCTCTGCGAGGCGTGGGAGGATGGAGAGTAAGATTCCCTTCTGGCGTTTTGCATTACCATTCACCATGGATGCTCCGAGGCAGCCGGGATTCTTGATCCCCTTGGCGAGTAAAGACTGCCCGCTACAGGGGGCGTCTGCTATGATGAGATCGAAGTCTCTGTCCTCTTCCTGCTTCCATTGCTCAGGACGTAGCCCCGTGATCTCTACGTGCTCGTGTCCGCACTGCTTCATATTCTCGCGTAGGATGCCGCGTCTTCCTGCATGTACTTCATTGCAGACATGCGGCATAGCGTCGCGGAATCGAGCGAGTGCCAGCATGCTTTTTCCACCGGGTGCAGCGCAGAGGTCGAGGGTGCGCGCTGGGGCTGGGATGTCCGCAAGTGGGGCACTCTCCCAGCAGGATGAAAGATCTAGCAAGTAATAGAGCCCCTGCTTGTAGTCGTCATAGCTAGATGGCTTATTCTGAGGATCAGCAGGGATGAAGCAGCGAGGCGGTAGCCATGACCAGCTTGCATCGCTCGTGTCGAGACAAGGGAAGGGGAGCTGATAGTCTTCTGCCGCGCGAGGACTCAGTACGAGAGCAGAGCGTGATGATACACCTGCGCGAAGCGCGTGTAAGAACTCTTCTGCTTCCGCCGCTTCCAGAGCTAGCTGTGCACAGAGCTTATCTATGCCCTTACTCGTCGCAGCTTGAGCATCTGGCTGACTCTTTTTACTCGCTTTCTTGCTCATTGAGACAATCTAAGGCTAAGCGCGCGGCACCGATGATACCCGCTTCATCTCCAAAATGGGCTGGAACGATCTCTAAAGCCTCATAATACGTATTGAACAGTTGATCACGAAGCTGACGCTTCAGTGGGGTGAGGAGTGTGTCGCCAGCTTTCAGCAATGCACCACTGAGGATGATGGTCTCGGGATTGAGAATATAGCAATATGTGCTTAAACAGCAAGCGAGCTTGATGGCGATATCTTCCCATATCTTGATAGAGACAGGACAGTGATCACACGCATATTTTGCGAGCTTTTCGGGGGCACACTGTGCTTCAGAATATTCTATACCTGCGGCAGCGTAGGCTATGCGCGCGTCACGTGCGATTGTCGTCGTGCCTATGTAGTTTTCTATAGCACCTCGATTGCCATAGTGACCGATGCGACCACGGTAGTCGATGCAGCCTTGACCTATCTCACCTGCGGTGCCGAAGCGCCCACGTATAAATTGATTATTCGCCACGATACCCGAGCCGATGCCATGCCCGAGACTCAGGCAGACAAGATCGCTGATACCCTGACCAGCACCCATCTTCCATTCGGCATAAGTGCTGCAGTTAGCATCATTATCAATGGCGGATGGAAGCCCAGAAATCTCTGTCAGAATACGGCGTATAGGAATATCATGCCATCCTGGAACCCCACTGAGCGAGTGGACTGTACCATTCTCATGATCAGCAAAACCAGTGAGCCCCATACCTACTGCTTTCACCGCAGGGAATACCTCTTTGAGCTCAAGGATACGAGCCCCTATCTCTGTGATAGCCGCATCGGGTGTGGGGTAATCAGCTGTGATCATCGGCTCACCACGCATCATGATTGTACTGCCCAGCACGACAGCAAAGTCTATACTATTGCCATCCATATGGATGCCGATGACGGGAATGGTTGTGTCTTGCATGATACGCGTTTTTTATAGCATATTCTCACGCAGGTTTAAAGGCAAATATTGTCATTTTCTAACGAATTTAATAATAAGATGACTCTGACACGCATTGTATCTTGCCAAGAGTGAGCTCATTTGTTAATATCTCCCTAGATATGTCAAATACATCATTAAGTCCCGAATTGATCGAAAGCGTCCAACAGCTTTCCGAATCCTTCGCAAAGAGCCAGCAAGTGATCGCCGCTAAGGCTCGCATCGGTCTCTTCTACCAGAGCACCGAAGCTACTGACCTTTTTCGCAAGGTGAATGAGTACGGCGAAGAACTTCGCAATAAGCAAATGGCTGGTATGACTCCTACTGAAGAGGAGATCGCTAAGTTTGACGAATTACGCCAGTCTGTAATCCAGAACCCACTCTGCGTAGGCTTTCTCGAATCCCGTCAGCAACTTGACGAGCTTCTTTCTACTGTGAATCAGTACCTCTGCCTCGCCATCGACCTCGGTCGTAGCCCCTCCGATGAAGAAGTCGCGAAGGCTATGGATCAGCAGGCTTCCGCAAGCGGCGGTTGCTGCGGCGGTGAATGCGGCTGCTCCGACGAAAAGCGCGAAGAGTGTGGCTGCTCCGACGATAAGGATGGCTGCGGCTGCTCCCACTAATTTTTCTTCATTGTAATTTAATAGACAAGCGTCATCCTCATTGAGGGTGACGCTTTTTGATTAGTGGAATGAGTTTTTTATTTTTTAGCGAGGCCTCTCCGTCTCGGAGAGCTTCACATAGAGCTTTCCCTCATGCATGCGGCAGTAGCCACGGTGAGGGAAGCTAGGTATGTCTCTGAGCTCTGGTGCGAGCTCGTCAAAGGAATAGAGTACGAGTCTATCCAGATTAATAGGGTAGGCGAGAACATGCTGGAAGTAGCCATTGTAGAAGTTCGTCATCGTATCGGCGATGGATGTTTTCTGCGGCACAGCGAGGAGGTAATTTGCTCGGTCGAAACCTGGACGATCGAGCAGAGCCTCGGAGTTCTGCAAGCGACCGATAAAGACGATAGGTGTCTTCCCTAGCTCGTAACCTTCTGTGCGCTCCATCTCCGTGAGGATGCGTCCATAGGTGAACTGGGTATTTCTGAAGACGAGGTCGCGCTTGAGGAAGGCTTGATTCGCGACAATGATCTGGCTGAATGTCACGATAGCGACCATGACCAGCATGATAGATTTGGAGCGCTGCGCTACGCGTGCCTCTGGCCCGAGTCGGTGTTTATACAAGCTGATCATGATGATGGCGATGATGGGGAAGTAGATGCTCGCGCAGCGTGTCGCATCATGACTAATGCCGTTTGACAGGATGCGTGTCGCATCGATCGCAGGCGCGAGCATGATGAAAAGTACAATGAGGAGACAGCCTACACGTGAGCCTAGTCTTTTTCTAATGACGATGAGCTGAGCATGGCGCAGGATGAAGTAACCAGTGATAATGCCTATAAGTATCAACGGAACAAGATAGTAACTCTGCAGCATGAGCACCATCCATGACGCATGGAAATAAGAGCTGATGAAACCGCGCCAGTAGGAATCGAGCATATACATGATACCCTGATTTGGCACGCTGTTGTACCCCGATGCTAGAGGGATGCTCGTGCAGAAAATCGTCAGCTTGTAGATAAGCATGTAGACTACATAAGCGATGACGAGGCTGAGCAGCATGCGCAGAGCCAGTCCTAGTATCTCTCGTAGAGACTGACCTTCGAGAAGGCGGTAGGCGACGAGCGTCAGCATGAGGACGAATATCACAGCGAGGTAGGGCTGGTAGAGTCCGAGGCAGAGCATGATAAAGAGGCTGCTCACTGGGATGGCCCAGCGACGCAGACGCGCGAGAGAGAAGACGCTGAGGCAGGCGCAGAGTTGCGCGAGGGTGAAGGCGTCAATCTCATGAATGAAGGCAATATGCGTCGAGATGAGGGCAGTATTCGTCGTCAGCAGGGCGACGACAGCATACTGGAGTGAGCGTGCTTGGACGCGAAAGCATTTCACAATGACGTAGCTGGCCGCTGTAATCCAGCAGAGTGAGATGAAGCCCAGTAGCCATGGTACGGCAATGTAGCCGCGCCATTCCATGTTCAGCACTTGGATGAAGCGTCCGAGACTTATCTTCCATGCTGCGTCACCTGTCTGCATGATAGAGCCTGCGCCATCCTGCGTGTAGATGGGGTTAAAGAAGCTATAGCCGTAGCAGAGCATACCGACGATGAAGCTGCAGATGAGGAGATGCTTCCATGTGCTGAGATCGAGTAGGTCATGCTTCTCGAGCTTAGATAATAGCTTTTGTATCATGGTGTAGTCGTGGAGAAGGGGTGTGCTCCTGTGTAGGCTTTTACCTGATCGGAGGAAAGATCTAATTCTGGTATATAATACTCTGTTTCGATCTTCATGATGCCCAGAAGAGTGTGGAAAATATGCTCGTGGCTCACTCGCATGAGCCTGTTCTTTCGGAGTTGCTCCATAGCCTGAGCGTAGTGTGGGTGAAGCTCATCAAACTCTGGTGAGCTGATGGCGAACATCCCTACGTTGCTGGCTGTACTCGCAAGATAGAGATGCTGCTTGTCGCCGAGAGCTCCACGTCCCCATATGCCATCCTCTCCTAATATCTCACCATGATCGCTGATGTAGATGTAGAGGTAGGGATGACCTTCCAGCTGCTTGAGCACACGGGCGATGAAGCGGTCTGTGTAGTGTACCGTGTTGTCATAAGCATTATTGATGGCGACACCTTGTGTCTTAGGATCATTGAAGGAATCAATCGTGGGGGTGAAGGGAGGATTCTGCTTGTCGTAGTGATTGAAGGGAGTATGGCTACCTTCATTACAGATGAAGAAAATTTGGTTAGCATCGCCCTTCAGAGATGCAAGATGCTTCGCTATATGATCTGCCGACTCCATGAAGAGTCCTTCATTATAGTACTGCTTACTCGCCTTTGAGGAGAGGAGCTTCATGACCCTGTCATGCTTGAGCTGCTGAGTAACCTTGCGACCGAAGAAAGAGCTGAGATCGAAGCCGTGCTTCACAAAGAGATCAAGCACAGACCCCGTCGAGGCACGAAGAGTCATGTCCTGCTCCTCTATGGTGCGACGTGCATTCGTCAGGATGCAGATATGCGCCTGACTTGTCTCACTGGCAACTGCGACACAGTGAGGGAAGTTGATCAAGCTCGTGATCTTATCGAGATTCGGGGTAGTCTTACGCTCATATCCATTGAGACTCATGCGATCTGCACGCAGGCTTTCCCCCACATGCAGCACGACGATGATGCCTTCATCGCCTGAGATGAGTGGCATGCTGCTCGCCTGTAAGCTAGGAGAGCTGAGGCGTTCCACCTCGCTGAGTGTAGCAATATTATGGGAGACCGCTTCCTTTACTGCTCCTGCAAGTTGCACGCTCTCATCGAGTGGCCACTTGCCTGCATCTTGCTGCTGAGGTAGGGTGGAGATAAGGCTTGCTAGTGTGCAGAGCAGTAGACCGTGGAAGAGTAATGCCCCACGGTGAACAGGCCTGAAGAGCTTAAACTGCACGAGCAAGAGAAGAGAGAGAATGATGACGATCCCGAGGGTAGACAGAGTGCTCGTGATATTGATATAAGCCTTCGCATCATCGGGGGAAGTCTCGAGTATTTCTGCGATGATCAAGGAATTGAGCGTTGAGCCATACTGACTGTAGATGAAGATCTCCAGCATGCCAAAGAAGAGCATAATCACCCAAAAAATCGCTGACCATCGCTGGAAAATAGACCAGAGGGTAGCCAGTACACCTGCGCACATTAAGATATTAGAAACCAGTAGATCTGGATAGGCGAAATGCGAGATATTGCCAAGTACATTGTACAGCCAAGCCAGACCTAGAATGACAAAGAAACGCCCGCTGGGCAAGTAGAAGTCCACCTGCTTACGCCTTCCTATCAGGTAGGTGGCCAGCAAGGCTGGGATGAACGCGCAGAAGGCGAAATAAAAGCCTTCCTCATGGCTCCAGCCATTTGACCAAGAGGCAAGCGGGAATGCCGCCGCCAGTAGAATGACGAGGGCTATACAGCTGAGGAGTGACAGGGGGAATGTAGATCGCTTGCTAGGGTTAGCCGCGCTTAGAGGGGAGGAATCGCTGGATGGCTCAGGCATTATGATAGGGTGAGGGAATGCTAGAGAGGGCTAAGCTAATCAGAAGTCTTATTCTCGGGGAAGACATTTTCTTGCTCGCGGAGGAACTTCACCTCCTTTTTTAAGACCTGCCCGACACGATGCTTGCAGAGATAGATCTGGGCGATGCTCACACCGAGTCTTGCCTTGACATCTTTTACGGAGAATCCACGAAGGACATGATAATCAAAAATCTGGAACTGCTGAGCTGAGACCTTCACCTTCACTCGATCGATAGCGGCCTTCATCAGATTAGCCTGCCATTCCTCATCCCAGATGTGGTCAAAGTTCTGAGTAGAGTTATCTTCCTGATTCTCAATTGGGTTAAACTCTTCATCTTCGCTGCCACTTGAACTCATCGCGATGGGTTCTTTCTGGCGAGCGCGTAAGCGGTCATTGATGCGCCAGCGTGTGATATTCCATAGCCATGACTTGAAGGAACCACGATCGGGGTCGTAGGAGTTTTTTCTACTCTGCTTAGCAACGGTGAGGATGGTTTCTTGGACGACATCCCAAGCTTCCTGTTCCTGTAGACCGGTCTTGAGCGCGGCACTGTAGATGAGACGCCAGTATGTACGATAAAAATCATCCCAGCTTCGCTGATCCTGCCAATCCTGTAAACGCAAGATAAGGCTCTGCCTTGTCTTGTCAGCAAGCTTTTCTATTTCTGGATCCTGCGGTGGGATGACATGTGTGGAACTGTTCGAATGCATAAGTAAGAGATGTGCCTCACAATGTTATCGAATAACATTACACAATGCAAGGAATTATTATTGAATTTGTCATACCATGGATTTTTTTCTTGTCTTCAGGTACAAGCGTAGCGAGACATCCTATGAGACGTGTTTTCTTCTTTTTATGAGAATGGACATAGTAGGGGCACAGGCGCACGCGTCCTCGCATTTCGCGCAATTCGCCAGACTCAGGATCGTAGTAAGGATGTGTGATCAGGCTCGTGTCGCTATACTCCTGCATAATCCAGATACTCTGGGGGAAGTTAGCATGCGCTTCTTCTACGCGTGCTGCCCATTCTCCTCCTGAGAGGTCGTGACCTATGTGTACCCCACGCGCACCCCATGCGCGCTCGTCGAAGCCAGAAATCTTTAAGACAAGCCGTCGCTCACTCTGGCTCAGTGAGGCGAGCTCACGCCAATCATTGATCTGAAGCCAAGGAAGGCTTGCGTGCGGTGGCAGAGGGCTAGGATCCATCAGCCAACTGCGCGGGATAAGAGACTTTAATCTCTGCCTGTGACTTGCGCGTAGATGGGTTTTCCACCAGCTCTGAAGGCCCGGAAGATGGAAGAGGGCGAGCCAAGCCTTCTCTTCTAAGTGGGCGAGAGGAGGCGCATCTATGCTTAATTTTTTCGCGGCCCAGCGCTCAATGAGGGTACGTGCGGCAGGGATATTATCCGTATCGAAGAGCTCGAAAAATCTGTAAAGGCAGGCTTCATCGAAATCTTCACGGAGGCTTTCGGCATCGATGTAATGATATCCTTCACCTAGTGCTGATACGAGGTAGTTCATTTCTGGGCGATAGTCACCTGACTCCTCAGATACAGCAAAATGAGTACCGCTGGGGTAGGCTTCTTGTAGCCCCTCTCGTATCCCTTCAGAGCCACCGACTAATTGCTCAGAGAATCCTGCGCCTGCGTAGAGCTGGTGGAGGAAATGCAGCAGCCCTAATCCACCAGGTACACTGTCTATTTCTGTGAGGCTGAGCCCTGAGTCGCACCAGAGTAGATCAGGGCGAATGATGCGTGAGAGCTCACGGTGTGCCCCCGCTTGATGCTGTGCTCGCACGAGCCAATCTGGCTTCCCTGCATCGAGCATTTCAGCAAGCCATGGGAACTGTTTCTTCTGAGCACTGAGATGGTAGAGCTCTTGGCTAGCTTCTTGGAATACTCTGAGACTCGCTCCTATTTTCTCCAGCTCACGCAGGATAGATGAGGGGAGCTGGAGAGGTCGCGGTGAGAGGTAAAACGGAATGCCAGCCTTGCGAAATAAGGCTTGCGAAGAAAAGGCATCCTGCGCTTGATTCCACGTGAGCATAACGCTGACTGCGATTAGTGCAGGCGTTCTTCTGCGAGTATGCCTTGGAGTTGCTTATGCGCGTAGTGGAGGCGTGAGCGAAGGGTGCCTTGGGAGATATTAAGAATCTCAGCAATTTCTGGGTAGCTCATGCCCTGTACATCGCAGAGAATGACGACCTCTCTATGCGCAGGGGAAAGGCTGTTGATCGCGTCAAATAGCTTCACCTTGAGATCCTTCACCTCAGCTTGACGCACAGGGTCGGATTCCAAGCCCTGATCCGCGAGACGCGCATCATGCTCAAGCGGGTCTCCACTCTCTGTGTTGTCGAGGCTATAGGTGTTTTCTCTTTTACGCTTGCGCAAGAAATTACGCGCGTGGTTCGCTGCGATGGAATAGAGCCAGGTGTAGAACGCACTCTTGCCTCCAAAATATCGCAGCGAATGGAAGGCCTTCAAGAAAGCCTCTTGTCCCACGTCATAAGCGTCAGCTTCATTCCCCACCATCTGCAGCAGCATGGCATGCAGCTTACGGCTATGACGACGAATCAGCTCGTCAAATGCACGTGTCTCCCCGCTCAGCGTGGATTCAACCAAGCTGGCATCAGTCACGTTTTCATAACGATCGTAATTCATGCGGAGAGATAGTGAAGTGAGTGAGTGTGGTGTCCGCGCTATTCCCAGCCTTAGACAGGCAGGGAGTAGGCGCGACCATCACGGCCTTCAAACCAGTTGATGAAGGCGAGATTAACGGTGGTGTAACCACCGGGTGTGGGATAATCACCACTGAAGTACCAGTCACCACAAGGACCGTCGATCGCGCCATGGAGGCCTTCGAGAGTCTGGTAGATGACCTGTACAGGGCAGGGAGAGTTATCGGGAGTGACGAGAAGGGAGATTTCCTCTGTGATCTCGTCATTAGTGAAGGGGGAGTAGATCGCCTTTACAGGATTGCTGCGCTTCTCAACAGGAAGAGTGAGCTGGCGACGGCATTCCTCATAAATGGAGTCGATGTAGTCGTACATGCCACGCTTCTTGAGCAGAGAGATAGCCGCTTGGAAGGCGATGAACTTGCCCAGTTCGCTCATGTCGATGCCGTAGCAGTCGGGGTAGCGAATCTGTGGGGCTGAGGATACGATGACGATCTTGCGAGGTTTCGCACGACCGAGCAAGCGAAGAAGTGATCTCTTCAGCGTCGTACCACGGACGATAGAGTCATCAATAGCGACGAGAACTTCATCTTCACCGACAGCTCCGTAGGTGAGGTCATAGACCTGAGAGACAAGTTGCCCGCGGTTTGACTCCTGAGTGATGAAGGTACGCAGCTTTATATCCTTGTGAACGATCTTTTCTGCGCGAGGCCAGCGGCGCATGATGAGCTCTTCGATGAGTTCTTCATCGAGCTTGTTGTTGCGGAAGGCTTCGAGCACAGACTGGGTGACGCGCTGGCGGCGGAAGGCGCGGAGACCTTCGAGTAGACCGTAGTAGGCGACTTCAGACGTGTTCGGGATGTAGGTGATGGCAGCCTTGGAGAAATTACCATCGAGGCTCTCAACGACCTTTTCTGTTAGCGCGCTGCCGAGTGCCTTGCGCACACCGTAGACGATAGGATCATTTCCACGTGAGAAATAGATAGCTTCGAAGGAGCAGGGCTTCGACTCAAGAGGCTTCGTATACTCTTGGATAGCTACCTTGCCGTCCTGCTTCACGCTGATCATATTTGCGCGTGGAAGCTCATGTACATCATCGCTGTCCACTTCCATGACGCTCATGAGAGGGACACGCTCACTAGCGATAGCGAGGTACTCGTCATTGAGAACATAGTGGCAGGGACGTATGCCGTGTGGGTCACGAAGGCAGAAGAAGTCACCATTACCGACGCCGCCCATGATGCAGAAACCACCGTCCCAAGCCTGCGCGGCCTTACCGATGATGTCGTACATGTCGAGACGCTCAGAGATCTTGTGTGGGATATCCTTGCCTGAGATGTCGGTGCGCAGTTCGCGGTAGATATCGGTATGTGCCTCATCGAGGTAGTAGCCGATTTCTTCGAGAACAGTCTGGGTGTCAGTGCCAAAGATAGGGTGCTGACCACGATTGATCAGACGCTGGTTAAGCTCAGGCGTGTTCGTCATGTTGAAGTTCCCCAGCACCATGAGTGTGCGGGTGGACCAGTTCGTACGACGGACATAAGGATGGCAGCTGCCTTCATCGAATAGACCACTTGTGCCGTAGCGAAGGTGACCCATGAGGATCTCACCACCGAATTGGAAGTGTTCCTTGAAGCTGTCTGCATCTTCGGGGAGGATTTCTCCACGCTCGCGCATGTGGCGCAGGTTGCGCTGCTGTCCATTGAAGATAGTCCCGAGCGCGTTTGGTGTCGCGTTACGCTGACGGTAAAGGTAGGGCTGCCCCAGTGGCATATTCAGCTTGATGCAGCCTATGCCTGCACCGTCTTGACCACGGTTGTGCTGCTTTTCCATGAGGAGGAAAAGCTTGTTAAAAGCCCAGTCTGCTGACCCATACTTTTCGACAAAGTAGGAAAGCGGTTTAAGAAGGCGGATGGCTGCTACGCCACATTCATGTTGGATAGGGTCTGACATGATGATGATCCCAGTGAATGAGTGGGGGATAGGGGGAGCTGGGATTATTCAGCGATCTTGACAGTGATGCCTGCTCCGTCACGGAGCGTGCCGATGACGAATCCACCAGGGCCTGCTTTGAGTGCCTGATCGACGTCTTCTGGCTTCACAATGCTAACCCAGCCAATACCCATGTTGAAGGTGTGGAAGCGGTCTTCTGCATCGACGTGTTGGAGTACTTTCTGCGCAGGTGCGTTATTCCAGTAAGGAATGGTGAGGTCTGCACCGCGCTCACCGAGGAATCGCTCAAGATTCTCAGGAAGACCGCCGCCTGTGATGTGGGCGTAGGCCTTAGGTACGATGTTCATGCTGCGTAAGTCAGTGACCACATCATAGTAAAGACGTGTAGGTGCGAGGAGCTCGCGAAGTTCTTCTTCAGTGAGTGTGTCTGGGTGCTCCTTGAGAACACGACGGACAAGGCTCCATCCATTTGCGTGGAAGCCATCACTAGGGTAGGCGATGAAGACATCACCTGCTGTGAGCTGGCTAGGGTCGATCATGTCGCTCTTTTCGACGCAACCAATGCAGAAACCAGCCATTTCGACGATTTCTTCAGGGACGACGCCAGGCATTTCTGCTGTTTCACCACCAGCGAGGATGCACTTGCAGCTCTCAAGGTAGTCGCACATACCTGCGACGAGGCGTGTGATGCGTGGACGTTCTCTCTCTAAGCTGGAGATGCCGAGATAGTCGAGGAAGAGGAGAGGGTCGCCGCCTGTGGTAAGAATATCATTCACATTCATTGCGACGAGATCCTTACCAGCTACTTCAAGCATGTCGAGGTCGAAGAGTATTTCTGTTTTGGTGCCTACGCCATCAGTCCCTGTGACCATGACAGGTTCTTTGTAGGATGAAAGATCATAAGCCGCTGCAAATAGGCCAAAAGCATTGCAAAGCTGGCGTGCCTGCTGCGTTCTTTTGACGTGTGCGCTAATATCTTTAACGAAGGACTGCGCCTCAATTGTGTCGACGCCGGATTGTTTGTACGTAAGCTTACCAGACATAGGAAATCATGCATATAGCTGCGCGGTCATTATAGATGAAACTCCTAGCTTTGACAAGCGGTATTTTTGCATGTCACTAAATACTTTTAGCAAGGTTCCCTTTATTCCACATCTTCCCAGTTGAGAACTGTGGGGATTACTTTTCGGATGATATCTTGGATATGAGCGTCTGCGCTCTGCTCATCAATACCTACAGCATCGCCCCAGTAGCTACCTACTTGGAGATAAGCCCATCGCTGGACATAGCCATTCAAGACACGATCATACATGTCGCGGAAGGTGCGACTGAGGTGGTTAGATTGTACGCTCTCGTGCCCGATGAATATGTAGTAGTTGGTATGATTGATATGCTTTACTGCTTGATCTTTGAGCTGAGCTGGGTAGCTTTTAGATGTGAGTCGGGTGAAGCTCAGGCTGCGATCACCATCCAGCTGGACGGTGAATTCTTTTGCTCGCAGGTCATTGTGTCCCTGTGAGGGGAGGCATCGCTCAGGTCGATGGATGGAGGCGTTCATATCGCTGCCAGAATAGACGATGGAGACCTCTATCGGTGGTGCTGGGTCACCATTGGCTAAGGTGTAGCGAGCCTTGCTGAAGCGAGTGTCGGCTGCGAGCGAGTTTCGCTCTTGCTCACTTTCTTGGATGCGCTGACCATACCATCCAGAGACGGTGTAGTTGAGAGGAAGATCTGGGTGTATGGCTGATTCCTTAAGTCGCGTGTCCTGAGGCAAGAGGTAGATGGTGCTCAAGATGAGGGTGAGAACGACAGGGGGGAGGATGGATTGAAGGAGTTTTTTCATGGCTTAGGCGGAAGGTGTGGAGTCATGAGAGGTGTTATTCGCATTGTTGAGCTTTCGCACAACGACGCGACGACGCTTCAAGAAGGGGATTTCTCCAGCGAGTAGACCGTGCAGGATGGCGAGACCCAGCATGCTAGCGGGGAAGAAGAAGATGAGTCCCGACCAGTCATGCCATGTTTTGCTGGCGAATGCGGGATTGATGTACTCTGCGCAGATGAAGATGCTTGAGACGCGGAAGCCATTCCCAAGAATGGAAAGAGGGATGGCACTGAGTGCGAGGACGATGCGTTTCCACAGGCTGATGTTGTCAGCGAGATAGCCCCAGCAGAAGGAAATCATCAGTAGAGCCATCAGAGAACGTATGCCTGAGCAGCCGCCTGCGATGCTATAGGTGTCCCAGTTTCCAGAGGCTGAGCTAATATTAGTTCCATCGAGGATGGTTTCTACCCCGAAGAGAGCAGCACCGTAGTGAGCGAGCTCAGAGGCTAGTAGTTGCAGACTTACTGTCGCTTGTTGGAATCCAGGCAGGGGGATGCTCATCCATAAGAAGAGAAGAGGGAAGGTAGATCGCAGCATCATCTTCCAGCCCCAGTAGCACCAAGTCAGTCCCATGAGGATGATGGGGAAGGCTCCGATGGCGACGCGCCCTTGTTGCGTGCGCACAGAGAGTACGCAGAAGATAGCACCCAGCGCGAGCAGCCATAGTCCGTGAAGCGAAGGGGATTTCTCTATTTTCTTGCTGTTCACCCAAGCATGTCCGAGCATGTAGAGTGAGAGGATAGGGACGAGACCACCGTGTTCATAATCCGTTTCAGGATTCCATGCGCTTTCGAGCCATGCGAAGGCACTGTGATAGCCTGCGCTGAATGCTTCGTAAAAGCTCATGAAGTAGAGCGTGATTAGTAGAGATATTGTTAATGTTATCCAACTTGCTAAAGGTAAGTTGAATGAGGTGTTTTTTTGTAAGGTGTTCTGCATGGCGATATGAAAAAAAACTCTAATTAGCTGTTTTTAGTATTGATATTTTCGTCAAAATGTCAAGAATAGTCGTACCCACTTCTAACTTTGGTTTATGAAAATTATCAGCGGTACAGCACACCCCCAGCTCGCTCAAGACATAGCTTCTGTCATGGGTCTTCCCCTTTGTGAAGCTAAGGTAACGACCTTCCCCGATGGCGAAAGTTTCGTTCAGATTAACGAATCCATGCGCGGAGAAGATGTCTACATCATCCAGCCCACATGTCCTCCTACGAACCATAACTTCATGGAATTGCTTGTCATGGTGGACGCCGTGCGCCGAGCCAGTGCTGAGCGCATCACTGCGGTCATGCCCTTCTATGGCTATGCTCGTCAGGATCGCAAGGATAAGCCCCGCGTCCCCATCACTGCTAAGCTCGTAGCAAATCTGCTCACAGCTGCTGGTGTAAGTCGCGTCTTGACTATGGATCTACATGCAGCTCAGATTCAAGGTTTCTTCGAAATCCCTGTCGATCATCTGCACTCAGTGCCTGTCCTGATTAAGCACTTAAAGGAAAACTACGTGAAGGACACGAAGAATCTCGTCGTTGTCTCCCCTGACATCGGTGGTGTGAAGAACGCTAAGATCTACGCAAACATCCTCGGTACAGACCTCGCTATCGTGGCGAAGCAGCGTATCTCCGCGACAGAAGTGGATGCCCACGCTGTCATCGGTGATGTCGCTGGCAAGGATGTCCTCATGGTTGATGACATGACTGAATCCGGTGGCACGCTCTGCGCAGCAGCTGAGATTCTCAAGCAGCACGGTGCAGCCCGCATCTTCGCAGGTGTATCTCATGGTGTTCTCAATGATGCCGCTCGCGCCCGCTTGGCGAACAGCAGCATCGAGCGTCTGCTCTCCTCCGACTCCGTCCCCATGGCCTATGGTGACCTCGTCGATACCGTGAGCATCGCGCCACTCTTTGCACAGGCGATTCAGAATATCAATGCAAATGATTCTGTCTCTCATCTGTTCGATGTCTAAAGCATAGATAAAGAGTAAATTAAATCTTTTAAGTCACCCCGTTCGCGAAAGCCGAATGGGGTGACTTTTTTTATTAGATGACTGTGAAATTATCCTTGACCTAGCACTGTTATACCTATAGTCTAGTGTCATGTTAGAGCACAATATAACTGTGTTCTAGACACAATTTTATAGAAATCAATTAGAGATAAAAACGAATGAAAAAGATCGGTTTGCTAGGCGGTATGAGCTGGGAGAGTACAATCTTGTACTATGAAACAATTAACGAAGAAGTGAAAAAAGCCCTTGGCGGTCTTCATTCAGCGCGTATTGGCATGGAGAGCTTCAACTTCGATGAAGTTGTCAATTACCAAAAAGCCGGTGACTGGGATGCCGCTGTGAATCTTCTGGCTGGCGCTGCTGTGAATCTTCAGAACGGCGGTGCGGACTGTGTCGCTATCTGTACGAACACGATGCACACCATCTCGCCACAGATCGAAGAGAAGATCGACATTCCTCTCATTCACATCGTCGACGTGACAGCCGATGCTATCAAGGCGGCTGGTCTGTCGAAGGTCGTACTCCTCGGTACGAAGTACACGATGACCATGGACTTCTACAAGCAGCGTCTCATCGATCAGGGTGTCGATGTCGTCGTGCCGAATGAAGCAGACGTCGATGAAGTACATCGCGTGATTTTCGATGAGCTCTGTCAGGGACACGTGAAGCCTGAGTCCAAGCAGCTCTATCTTGATGTCATCGCAAAGCTCACTGAAGAGGGCGCGCAGGGCGTCATCCTCGGCTGCACGGAAATCGTGCTGCTTATCCAGCAGGGTGATTTGGATATTCCCGTCTTCGATACGACGGAAATCCATGCGAAGGCCTTAGCCAAGTGGGCCTTGAACTAACTAGAGTTTAAATTACACTTTTTAAAAAGCCTAGCGTGTATGTAGCACGCTAGGCTTTTTCTATGAAGATGCTGTATGACACTATCAGCGGTTGAATGTGAAGATATGATTGATTAGTCTGTATAAGTCATGAATATGAAATCTTTATTTGCGCTACTGCCTTTAACGGCATGCTTCAGTAGCTGCGTCTCCACACTCATAGAGCAAGATTCGAGGCTCACCGCCGAAAATGGGATCATTCAGCTGTCGCTGGGGGATAATCTGGCTGACTATATGCAGGAGCAGATTGACGACGCGGCAATCATAGATGGCGTGGGATACCCTATAAGCTTACATCCACGCTCTGCATGCTTCGAGATAGAGGGGAAAAAGTACTCCTGGACAGGTGACCCCTACATGAGGCTGTATGAAACTTCTGATAACATCGCGCTGGACAGTTCTCTCTTTAATATTCGATCAGCGGAGAACGAAAAACGCTACCCCGTCATCAATCAGTACATGGAGATTGCTAAGTTTCAGAGAAAAAACCGCGTGAATACCGATCTTTTAAGAAAAGAGCTCACCGAGTTCCTGAAAGACACGAATGAAAAGGTGACTCTATTACAGGATGATGATAATATTCTGGAAATAAAAAAGATAGAGGATAATGCGTTTTTCATTAATGCGCATGGCAAGGCCGCGCTTGATGCGATACTCAAACAATGCGAAGAAATCATGATAGATCGCTACAGCGCGAAGGGTGAGTACTATGTCTACATCCACCAAGGTGGGCAGAAGGCTGATGGTTCTATCGTCTTAGGTACGCTGTCAGCTAGTGGTGAGCCAGAGCGCGTGGTTATCGAGTTCAGCCACCTCGACATAGTCGAGAATGGGTACGTAGGCGGTAGTACCTATTTTCTTCTGAATAAAGCGAATAACTCTATCGAAACGGTGAAAGCAACCCAGTAAAAATAACAATATGATAATACGCAAAATACTTCCCCTCGTCCTGTGTTCCCTCTGTGTATCATGCAGCAGTATCAGCACCTTGTTTGCGAAACCAGAGCATCGTCTTACAGACTCACGGCGTGACGAGTTCACGCAAGTACAGATTCTCTTTAATCCTTTCTCTTCTCCTAGTGAAAGCTATAAGAAGAAGCTAAACGGTAAGTTTCCTCGAAATATCTTGATACCTCTGAGTAAATCGGATGAGGCAGAGCTCGTCTCTCTTATCAAGCGAATGCAAGTGAAGAGTGGTAGGGAAGTCGTCGCCTGTGTTTCCCCTGCTTTTGGCCTGCACTTGAGTCTCCTTGATAAGAATGGTAAGGTGATCTTAGATTGGTGGGATCTTGACGTATATTCAGAAGAGCCCGAGTATCTATTGAATACTGATCATTACTACTATCTTGATGAAAAAGACGCCGCGCGCTTCTGGGAGATCATCTACTCCGCCATCGACGCAGAGGATGTCTACGCTCACAAGCTGAACAATCCTGAAGGCTGCTCTGTGTGTGAGGAGGGCGAGGGCTGCAAGAAGAAATGAGCAGTCAGCGCTGGCGCAGAATCCACTGGTGAATATCCTCCATCTGCTCGCAGAGGGCAGGGTAGTCGCATGTCAAGAATCGTCCCTGCGCGTACAGCTCCTGTCCGT
>CAYJLR010000016.1:0-24789 GCA_964370895.1 uncultured Akkermansia sp.
TTGCAGTGCAAAATGCCTGTCAGGCGGTCTGAGCGAAGCGAAGATGCTGAGGATGATCGTCGCCTCTTCGCGTTTTAACAGTAGAACTACTCGACTACCTACACACGCAGTGAGCAAGAGTCCAACTACCGATACCACGCGCAAGCCACTATCTCCCACCCGTATCATACGAAGCCAAGCACCCTAGCCCTGCGGGACACATTCTGCGATAGAGCAGAGTGATGAGACGAAGCAAGCCAGAGATACTTGACTCAAACGCACCCCATTGCGCCTTCGCCCTTCGGGCATGCTTGTTTCACTCGCAGTCCAATCCCCCTACATGCCATAGGGGGCTTTCTCTGGCGGTCTGAGCGAAGCGAAGATGCTGAGGATGGTAGTCGCCTGAAGTAGCGTTAGCTGCACCTCAGAAACGTGCAAAATTGATCAATTCACCCACATATTTCCTCCCATCAGTTTCCAATTATTTGAATTTTGCGGTATATATTCTTGCTGTATATATTAGCCCGAAGCGCAACTCTAGATAGATGGTAGTCGTCTGAAGTAGCACTAACTGCGCCTTAGAAACGTGCAAAATTGATTAATTCACCCGCATATTTTCACCCGCAAACCACCATATTTGCAGATTTACTACCAACTAAGCACAATGAGGTGCCTGAGTTCTACCGCTCCTTCACGCTATCGCGTTTGCCTCAGAATATAATAGCCGCTCTTTGCACGCAGATAAATTTCAGGCGCGGATATTCATGCTCTATTTGCCACGCGTGCACATGCGACTACCATCTATGATAAAACTGACGTCGCTGTGGTTTTCTACCTTAGCTTTCTCTCCGGGGGCTAGTCCCCATTCCCCCAGTGGGACGCTGTCCCACACGCTGTTGATCTGAGCATATGTATCGCATTTTTCCAGCGTTATTATCATGCATCTGTGAGATTTTTCTGTTTTCACCTCTGTGTCAGACCTGTCCCAAGGATTTTAAATGAAAAAAATGGGCAAATAGACTCAGTGAGTTAAGAGTGTAAAGTGGTGTTTTTAAAATAGTACCCCTGTTCACAGTCTAGTGGCATTTGCGACCTTGTGGAAAGGGGATCATCTAGCCACAGCCATAAGTCGATGTTCATGAATAAGCAAACGCGTAGAAATGCTACTAATTCACTCATGTGCCATGGGTGAGTGGCTTTTGCCTTTAGGTAGCGTAAGAGTAATATCGCTCTCATCGCTGCCAAAATTTGACGCATAACAGCATTTCAGTTACGCCTAAAATGTTTTTGCTTTCAGATTTTGTTTATTATTTTGAAAAAAGTCTCTATTTTCCAACGCACTTTATAGAGACCTGCTATCACCTATGCGCTCCATTCGCCATTATTGCATACCAATTCTAGACATATCACATTTTTGGGATCCAAGGCTTCTACTCTTCGCAATGGGCGAGGGTAATTTTTTGATGGAGCGATGGTTTGGAGTTCTGTAGCTTTGTCTTTGACCTTTCCTGTGGTTGTCATAAGAGCGCTGCTTAGCTCGCTCAATGATTTACTATTTTCTATATGGCAAAAACCATGGAGAGTATGTGTGCCCATGTACCTATACTTATGCTTTCTCTGTCGCTATCGTGCAGCTATGCTATATTATTAACTAGTGAGCACGTAATTAGCTTTGCGATTTGGGCGAAAAGATTTATATTTGACATGGGAGGTTTTATTTGTTTATTCAACATTGGTACACCTTTTACTGGTGAAGCTTTCAACATTCTATTTTTATTCTTTAACTTTTTTATTAGATTAATTCTATTTTAAAAATCCTTGCGACAGGCCTGTGTGTAAACACATTCATACTTGACTAAGGGTAGCTTCTGAGATAAGCTGTATAATTGTTATGAATATCTTGTTTTTATCCTGCTTATTTTTAATTACTTCTCTCTTAATATGCAATGCTCAAGATTTGAAGAGAATCCCATGCTCGAGCCCAGAAGAAAAAGCTGCGGTATGGCAGATTGTTAAAGGACACTTAGAAGAAAGTGATGTTCCTGAGCCATTGAGAAAGAGTATTTCTCTTTCAACAATAAAAGGTTATGAGAAAAACTTCCCCCACAGGCTTGTTGTTTTTCGTAATAATTCGCATATAGTTTCACTCAAGCAGCGTTTAGAGAATGGTAAGAAAGTCTACTCATTAGGTTATGCAAATCGTGGCTCAGCTAAGATGAAGGCAAAACTATTAACTGAAGCTATAGAAGATCACAAGTCGCAGGTGAAGGAACCAGATTTCGAATCTGAGTTAAGAAGCATATTTGCACTCTATCACTTGGATGAAGAAACTACATCCAAGTATAGTTTGTATGAAATACCAGTAAAATATATAAATAGGCTTAAGGCTGATAAAATGTGGTCGAGAGAAGAGGTAATAGGGACTTTTCCCAATAAGTTTAAATCATTATTCGACGCTAATTCATTGAAAATTAGTTATTTGATTTATGCTGGAGAAAACCACGTTGTTGGACTGACGAATAAGCATCCCTATTTCTCTATTTATCCTCTGAAAGTCAAAACTGAAACCATACTTAGTCCGCGTACGATTAGGAAAGCTGATCCGAGAGATGATAACTATTTGATTATTCCTGATTTTATGAAAGCTTCACTAGAAAGTGAAGGAACACTTCAAATAGCGCAGATTATAGCCAAAGAGCTAAATTATAGGCTAGCAAACGAATTCTGCGTTTTTACAGTAGACTATAGGAATATTAATGAGATTGATACTGCTCATGGTAAAGTTTATGATCGATCTTTGGTTCTCTATGGGGAAATCCCTGTCATAGAGAAAAATCTTTCTCCTATTGAGATATCTGTGAGGCGAAAAATCGGATACTATTTCAATTCTCTTTTAGATCTGCCAAAGGCAGGATTGAAAGCAGAAATTTTTTATCCAGCTGGTATTCAAATTTCTAATAATAAAGGTCAAATACTTAAAAATAGTACTGGGGGAGATTTTTTTAACTTTTATTATAAAACTGGAAATTTGTGGTTATCATCTGTTTGGCATAGCCATAGTGTTGTACGTGGACAGCTTTCTTCTGCTTATGAAATGTTTAAACGGAATGATAGTATTTTCGGCATTGAGTCACTTATTGCAGAGGCCAATGATAATGGCACAGAGCAAGAGACTCTTATTTCTTTATGCAGAAAATGGAGCGCAGTATATAACTCACATGTTTATGTTTCAAGGATTATATTAAATAGTATAGCGTTTCAAGGTGAGAGATATGCCCAACCTTTGCCAAAGCAAACTGATCGGAGATGTTACGATTTAAAGAGATTTGCTGATGAATTTATTAAAACTGACGAGGCTTATGACATTATTGGCGTGGATGAAGAAAAAATTAGGTTGCGGTTAGAAGAGTTTATGTATAAGGATAGTAGTAGCATACGTAAAAATTATGGTGAGTAAGTTATGCGTATTTCTCATGAGTTGACAAGAAACAGCTCTCATTCTTACAGAATCGAGGTATACCATCATACTACAAGCACACTAGGAGAATGCCCAAGGTCATACTGTGTGAAATGCACTGATGCTATAACGCACACAGAACATGGAGTACGCTATCTGCTTTTTTGCTGATTTACAGTCAACCAAGCGCGATGTATGTGTGAAAAATGCCGTCTTTTAGCGCTATCGCGTTTGCCACAGAAGACAATAGCCGCGCTACGCGCGCAGAAACAGCATCGTCAGTTTCAAGAATCTCATTGTGGGTATATGGACTGTTTTATCAGGCTATGTGGCTTGTTTCGTGGATGACGAATTTATCTACTAACCCTTCTGTTGCTTTAAGGTAAGCGGCTAAGTGATCTGCTTTGAGATGTTGCTGGAGAAGGGCGTGGCTTTCCCAGTGTTCAACGAATATGAAGAGGTTTTTATTCGCGTGGTCTTGATGGAGATCGTACTGGAGGCAGCCTGCTTCTTTTCGCGTAGGATCGATGAGTTTTAATAGTTCAGATTTTACTGTGTCGAGGTGTTCTGGTTTTGCTTCGACGTAGGCGATGACTGTGATTTTATCGTTCATGTTATTATGTGGTTAATGCTCTGAGGCATTTTCGTTTTCATTATGAGCGTCTTTATTTGTTATGCAAGGCAAGTTATTGCCCTCATGGCTAATAGGTAGATGGATATAAAAGAAGCCGCCTTGCGTGGGCGCAAGGCGGCTTATCATTTTTCTGTTTTTTACTTAGAGGATACCGTCGCGTACGAGCATAGCATTCGCATCTGGTTCGCGACCCATGAAGTCGCGGTAGAGTTCATCAGCGGGGCGGCTGTTTCCTTTCGATAGGATGCAGCGTCGGAAGGCTCGTCCTGTTTCGGCATTAAATATGCCTTCTTTTTCGAAGCGTGAGAATGCATCTGCTTCTAGCATCTCAGCCCACTTGTATGAGTAGTAGCCTGATTCGTATCCACCGTCAAAGATGTGGCTAAAGGCGCGTAGTGCGCTCGTGGCCATTTCTGTGGTGGGGATGCGATAGTCCGCTAGGATTTCTCTGTCGTATTCTTCGATGTCGCGCCCTTGTATGCGGGCTGGGAAATTGTGCAGTTCGAGGTCAATTTTTCCAAAGGCGAGTTGGCGCATGCAGAAGCTAGCTGCTCCATAGTTGCGCGCAGCGAGCATTTTGTCGAGTAGTTCCGCGGGGATGCTGCTGCCGTCTTCGTAGTGTAGGGCAAAGCGGTTTAGCGCTTCGCGTTGCCATGTCCAGTTCTCATTGATCTGGCTTGGTAGTTCGACGAAGTCCCATGCAACGTTTGTTCCTGCAAGGGCGCGTACTTCTACGTCACTGAGGAGTTGGTGGATGAGGTGCCCAAATTCGTGGAATACGGTCTGTACTTCTTGATGTGTCAGGAGGGCTGGTTTTCCGTCGACTGGGCGGGTCATGTTCCCACACATCAGTGCGAGGTGCGGCTGGCGTGGGCTGTCTTCTGTCGCGGGGAGTCCGCAGACGAAGCAGTCCATCCACGCGCCTGCACGTTTGCTTTCGCGTGGGTGCCAGTCAGTGTAGAAGGATCCGAGGTGTTCGTTGCTTTCGCTGTCGTAGAGTTCGTAGTATTGTACTTCTGGGTGCCAGACTTCTGTCGCGCCTTCTTGGCGTGGCTCGCTGTCGCTTGTGCGGTAGTAGCTGGGCTTTTCTTCGATACGGATGCCGAAGAGTTCGGAGTAGATATCATACATTCCTGCAATGACGCGAGGCATGGAGAAGTATGGGCGCAGCTGCTCGCTGTCGAAGTCGTAGAGTGCTTTGCGTCGTTTCTCACTCCAGTAGCTTATATCCCATGGTTTCATGACAGGGATGCTTTCACCTGTTGCTTTTTCTGCGTATTGGCGTATGCCTTCTTGTTCTTCTCGGAATGCGTTGAGTACCTTGGCATGGAGGTCATTGGAGAAGTCGAGGGCGCGCTTTCCTGTGCGTGCCATGCGGCGGCTCAGTGTGTAGTCTGAGGGGCAGTCGTAGCCGAATAGTTTTGCGCGTTCGTCTCGCAGCTGCAGGATTTCGCGGATGAGTTCGGCGGTATCGTATTCGCCTGTTCCTTTTGTGTTCCCTCCGCGCCAGATGCGCTCGCGCAGGGAGGCATCATCAGCAAAGGTGAGTACTGGGATGACGCTTGTTACTTGTAGTGTGAATCGCCACTGCGGCTCATTTTCTGTGCCGTAGCCTTTGTCGAGGGCGTCTTGCAGAGCTGCAGCTCGGGCGGAGTCGGGTAGTCCTGCTAGTTCATCAGCGTTGCTTGTGACGTATTCCCATGCATTTGTTGAATCGAGTACTCTCTCGCCAAAGCTTTGAGATAGTTCCGCGAGGCGTGTCATCATCGCGGCGTAGCGTACTTTGTCTTCATCGGAGAGCTCCGCGCCACTTTCGCGCAGGTCGAGCATGGTTTCACTGATGAATCGCTGCTTCACTGCACTGAGGTTTTTTACCCATGTTGCGGTGGATGCGGCTTTCAGGACGGCATAGAGCTGTGGGTTCAGCGTGATAGAGGAGGAGAACATGACGACCTCAGGCATGAGTTCATTGATGACCTGACGACGCTCGGGGCTGTTGTTCACGCCAAGTAGGTGATTCAGTCGGTGCCAAGCGCGCTCTAGTGGGCGTGAAATGTCTTCAAGTGCGGCAAAGGTGTTTTCGTAGCTGCTCTCTTCTGGAGCGATGGCGCAGAGCTTATCAATGGCGGCTTGAGCGAGCTTGATTCCTTCGCGGACGTCTTCTGCCGCGCGTTCTGGTGTGAGGGCTGCCCATGCGATGTTGAGATCAGGGTCGAGGTAGGGATGTGTATTCATGCTGGTTCTCATCCTAAAGACTTTTCCTGCAAAGGTCAAGTAAGCCCTGCGTCTCATGTGAAAAAAGGGTGTTTTGTCTGCAAAAAAGTGAGTGTTTCCGCTCTTGATCGATGCTTCCTAGGATATACAGCAAAACTCCTGAGACGATTGTCTCAGGAGTTCTAAAAGTTGGAATGATTGCTTTGCTTTTATTGAGCGGAAGCGGTCTTCTCTGCTTTCTTAGCTTGACGTGCAGCCTTGGCAGCAGCGCGTTCAGTTTCGTCGAGCTTGCCGTCCTTGTTTGTGTCGAACTTTTCGAGCATCTTAGCGCGCATTTCGCCACGCTTTTCTCCACCCTTCATGCCTGGCTTCTTAGGACCTTTTTTACCCTGACGTGCTTCTTTAGCAGCAGCGCGTTCAGTTTCGTCGAGCTTGCCATCCTTGTTTGTGTCAAACTTTTCGAGCATCTTGGCGCGCATTTCGCCACGCTTCTTGGCAGGCTTTTCACCGGCTTGTTCACCGGCTTGTTCACCTGCTTTTTCGCCGCCCTTCATGCCTGGCTTCTTGCCACCTTTTTTACCCTGACGTGCTTCTTTAGCAGCAGCGCGTTCAGTTTCGTCGAGCTTGCCGTCCTTGTTTGCGTCGAACTTTTCGAGCATCTTAGCGCGCATTTCAGCTCTCTTTTCTGGGTTGCCGCCACGGCCTTCTTCTGCAGAAAGTCCTACGCTAGCGAAAATCAGGGATGTGATGAGTAATGTTTTCATGTCTTATTTATCTGTTGTTTGTGTTTATGTTTGTTGGATGTGCGGAGTCTTTATGATCTCCTGCTCATAAGAACGCATGTATAGAAAATATTCTACAGTGTATTTACATTAAAATTAGATAAAAAAATCAGAAATCTCACTGACATAATTCTAAGTGTTTAATATAGAGTATGTTAAAATGATTAAATTTCTTTTTGTTTAAGTCGAAATAGATGCTTGCAATTTTGTAAGACAAGCGCATAATGAACTTAGAACCGCCATTGTGCGTAATCTAATTTTAATATCATGAATGAAAAAATTACTGTCGTAGCCTACGTCGAAGCTAAACCTGAGCATGTCGACACCGTCAAATCAGAACTTATCAAGCTTGTCGAGCCTACGCGTCAAGAGGAAGGATGCATCCAGTATGACCTGCATCAAGATCAGGCGAATGAGAATGTATTCATCTTCGTGGAGAACTGGGAGAGCAAGGCTCTGCTTCAGCAGCATCTGGCATCAGAGCATATCGCGTCCTATATTAAGGCCACTGATGGGCTCGTGGACAAGTTCGTGATTAACGAAACAAGCCAGATTGCTTAATTTCAACCTGCACCTATGTAGGAAAAAAGGCACCTCGTAGCGGGGTGCCTTCTTTTGTCATTTTCGGTATTCGTTTTTAGCGTGCTGGGGGATCGGGGAGTATGTCCTCATACAGTGCTGGCGTGGAGTCCTCTATCGGGGTCGCACCCACTGCACGGGCATAGAACTCAGCGGGGCCTACTCCTCCTACGATGGCGTAGGCGTAGCCCTGTGCCTTTAAGGATTCCAGTGCCATGAGTAATAGTGCTTTTCCCAGCCCAGTGCCACGCTGGCTTTCGTCTACACCCATAGGTCCTATGTAGCCACGCGCTGTGACATCACAGCAGGCAAAGCCTAGTATCTGCTTCTCTCTCGTGGCGATGAAGCAGCCAATAGGCTGGCGCGAGAAGGCTATCTTCGTCTCACTCACCCACTTCGGGCTGAAGTGCTGACCTACCCAGTCTGCGACTATGTGTCGTTCATAGGCACGTGCAGGGCGGAGTATGATTCCCTGTGCTGTGAGCTCAGCTTGTAGTGTATTCTGGCTCTCTACCGAGGGGAGGCGGTAGAGACGGACAAGCATGTCTATCATCTTAATAAAGCTTCTTAGATTAAATAAAATGAGGGCTCGATCCGGTGAATCGAGCCCTCATGTTCGTTAAATATTATTTCACGGCTTCCTTACCAGGACCATGGTAGTAGCTGAGCAACTTCGCGGCTTCTTTATCCTTCAGCGGAGATTCAGAGTATACGCGAGCCATGAAGGCGAGTGTGACTGCTTCGCGGAAGTTCGATGGAGCTTCTTTCCACATGGCGTCTGTCATCTTCGGGTTGAGACCGATGTTGACGAGGTAGGCGCGTGCGTCTGCTGTAGCCCAGAGGAGTCTAGCTGCGCGTTCAAGTGCGGCTACGACGAACTCGCGGTTCGCACCATGCTGGCTAACTGCGGCTTCGCAGAGGAGATCCACGGCCTTGATAGCCTTCTTGGCATTCTCACCCTTCAGGTCAGAATCCTTGATCTCGGCTGCAGGCAGCTGAGCGATGAGTGCTTCTGCGAGTGCATAGCGTAAGAATCCATAATTCTCGATGCTGAGAGCGCGTACGGCCTTCGTATCTTTCATGAATTCCTCGATCTTTGTCTGGAGGGCGGCACCCGAGGTGGATGCGCTGGAGAGGTCGCCGAGGAGGGCTGCTACCTTGACAAAGCTCTTCAGACGATCTGTCGTAGCGGATTTGCGAGGATAGTTAGCCGCGAGCGTTTTCACGTCTGCCCAGTCCTTGAGGCGGATAGCGCTGACTAGCTCATAGTAGGCTGCCTGAGACGCTGGGTCATTAGGCAGGCCTGCCATGGCTGCGTACTTGCGCTTTGTTGCGGCGAGTCCAGTGCGAGCCTTTTCCAGATCATTCGCGCGGTAGCTCGTGAGAGCACTCGCGAGTTCTGGAGGGGTCACGATCATGAAGAGGCGGCAGTTGCTCAGTTGCTCCTGAGCGGCGCGGCCAGCGCGCTGGTAGGTGAACCTATCCCCGCCATTTGCGGAGACGAGATCGACCTGCGCTGCACCACCTGTCTTCAGCTGGATAAGGAGCTTAGCTGTCGTGGGTGCTTCTTGTGCGAATGTGACTCCACTAAGTCCCAAGAGGGAGATTGCGATAGATTTTACGATGTTCATATGTGTGATCTATATCTAAGTATTAGTTGTTAGCCTTAACTGCGCGGTCGAATTCACGCTTTTGTTGGTCTTCACGCTGTACGTCGGGATCCGCGTCATATTGCTCGACGGCACGGACGACGGCACGATATTTATCGCGGTCAGATGGGGTCATCTTTTCTTCGATATTTCCATCGACTACCCACTTCACATAGCTCTGGCCCATGTTCCAAGCATTCCATTTATCGGAGGGCTTGAAGGTATTTGCAAGGCGATCGCCAGTAGATGGGTTATTACGCTTCCACAGTAGCTCCATAGAGGCTACACAAGCTGGTGCTGAGTAGGTGACGCGTGAGCGGTTCTGGTTGTACAGATTCAGGTAGGTGAGCAGCGCATTGCGCTCGTCACCTGACTTCGCGTAGGCGTCAGCAAGCAGCATCATCATTTCGAGGCGGGACTCGTTGTTCGCAGCTGAGCGTATGTACTCGTTTGAGGAGGCGATAGCGCCTGCGTAGTCGCCTTGGGCCATCAGGAGTCGAGTGAGGCCGAGGAGGGCACCGCCTGTGAGGTCTGCATCCTGCATGTCAACCACCTGATTGTAGAGTGGCTGTGCTTGTCCGCGTACATTTGCATCAGTGGCGAGAGCCAGAGCGTTTGCCTTACCGAGCATAGCTGCACCACGGAGGGAGAGGTCTTGACTATTGATCACGTGGTCAAAGTAGCTCACTGCTGTAGCACGGTCAGACTGACGTGACTCAGGAAGTGCCTGCACGTAGTTGACAAGGAAGTTACCGAGCTCAACATTACCATAGGATGAAAGATCGCTTGGCTTGTAATTGCGGAGCATATCACGGAAGGCGCGGTCGATTTCTTCCTGCTGTGCGGCGACGGCGGCTGTGTCTTCAGGTGCGATGCTCGAGAGCTGCTCGTTCATGAGTCCGATCGCATTGATATCGATGATGGAGCGCATGATCTTGTCATCAGCACCGATGCCTGGGAAGTCGCGGTGGAATGCGAGCTTGTCTGCATAGCTGAGTTCCTTGCCCAGTTTCTTGAGTGTGTCGAAGTAGAGATCAACGTAGCTTGGGAATGTGTTCTGCAGATCCTGGTTCACGATGCCGGTCTTTGCGCTCTGTGCTGATTCACGAGCGAAGAGCGACTTCATGCGATCGGAAGCTGCTTCAAGCTTGGCGAGGTCGCCTGTCTCTGCTGCGCGCTTCATTGTGAGATACGCCATCATGAGGACGTAGGCATCGCCTGGTTGGTCGACCTTTTCCCAGTACTCATCGTAGTAACCTGCGATACGCTTAGCCGCAGCTTCAGGTGTTTCGTTTGGCATGGAGATCTCAGGTGAGTAGGAAACGAGCCAGTAGAGGGCGTTCGAAGCGATAGCCTTCGAGTCTGGTGTGTTTGCGGTGATACCTGAGTTTGCTGCGTTAATGAGCAGTTCGATACCTTCTACCTTGCGCTTCTCGTCTTCACCATTGATAAGGATGTTACCTGCGAGCAGGTAGCAGATGGGTGAGAGGTCGTGGTCAGGCCAGTACTTCGTGATTTCCATGCAGTACTGATAGGCTTCGTCGAGATCGCGAGCGCGTTCTTCACCTTCTTTTGTGTTCGCGCGCTTGGCAAAGGTGTCAACACCGCAGTAGTAGACGCGTGGGAGAATCCCTTGATTTTCGGAAAGATCCTGTGATGGGTACTTCACGATGTAGTCGCGTACCAATTCGAGACCACGATCGTAATGCTTCGCATCGATGATGCCGAGTTTGTTATATGCGCTCATCATGAAGAAGAGTGCCTGAGTTTCAAGCTGAGTATCGATCTTACCACCTGTGTGTTCTGCCTTGAGGAAGATCTCACCTGCTTCAGCGAGTTCTTCAAAGCGCTCTAAGCGGTACAGGGCTGCGAGGCGGAAGAAGAGTGCGTTCGTGTAGTTGAGGTGGGTCTTGTTACCTTCGTATGCCTTTTCCAGCTCTGCAGCTGTCTCAAGGCAGGCTTCGTAGTTACCTTCATTGAGGTAGCGTACCGCGCGACCAGCGAGGAGGTTGTTCTTATCATCGTCAGTGAAAGCACCACCACCAGCAGCTTCGAGGCTCTTTTCGATAGCAGCTGCGGCATCTGTCTCACCGAGCTTGCTGTGAAGTGACATCAGCTGGAGACGGTTCTTGTCGTTGAACGGTACCACTTTTCCATCTGCTGCGCGTGTGGAGTAGTTCGGGTACTGGTCAGTAACGACCTGATACGCTGCCTTTACGAGACGGTCCGATCCGAAGCTGTCAGACAGCTGAGCGGAGCCCAGAACGCTCATCGCCTCAAAAGCCATGTTGTCCTTCTTGAGGTTGTCAAAGATGGCTAGAACTTGCTTCTGGACATCTGGGTTGTACGCGACTTGCCAGCCAGCGTCAGGGAGTCTCTTGTTTGTCGAAGCTTCTGTGTACTTTACCTGCGTACCGAGTTCATCAAGGGTGCGCTTGGAGTCAGGAACGAGGGAGAACATCACAAGGGAGCTGCGAGCAGCACCGATAGCGTCGTTAGCCTTCCCCTCTCCGAGGAATGTGCCTACAGCATTTGTAGCGTCTGCGCCTTGCTGCAAGAACATGCTTGCGTAGCGGCCAGAGCGCAGTGTGCCTAGGTCGTACTGCTCAGGAGCAGCGGAGACGATCTTATCAACCCAAGGAAGGTACTGAGGGTTCTCCTTCGCCACACGAGAGATGGAGTTCAGAGAGCTCATGACCATTTCATCAGGAATAGGAGCACGTGACTTACGGCTGATTTCAAGGTACTTCTGAGCGAGTTCGAAGTTCGGCTCTGCTTGGAAGAGCGCAGACTGAATGATGAGCAGGCAGATCTGAGCATCGAGCTTCAGCTGCTTTTCTTGTGCAGATACAGCACCACGTGACAGGAGCTGGTAATACTTTTCAAGCTGCTCGAGTGCGATAGGATAGTACTTAGGATCACCTGGCTTCTTTTCAGAGCCTGCTGCGCGGTTATAGGCATTCACGGCGCGCTTGAACATAGACTGTGTAAAGAAATGTCTGTAGTCAAGCGGAGCACCTGGGTTCTTCGCTGCTGCGTCGATCATTTTCTTCTCGCGGAAGCGCTTTTCCGTCATGATGGTGTCATAGGACTTATCAGCAGCATCGTAGTCACCGAGTGCTTCGTGTGCTGCTGCTTGCTCCCAGTAGAAGAAGGGGAGAAGGTAGGCGAACTGGCTACCGACGCGTGACTTAGGATTTGCAAGGAAGGCGATCGTGTCATTGCACAGCTTGAGTGCTTCTTGTGCTTTACCAGCGCCGAGCAGCTGCTTGATCTGATTATAGTTTCTAGTAGGGTTTTGCGCATAGCACACCTCGGGAGCTATAAAAGCTGTGAGGGCTATCATCGCAAGAGCGGTCTTTGTATTATTCATAACTGGTGTCTGAGTTAATAAGGGCTAAAATGAGGAAGTCAGAAAGGGCAGAGGATCACAGAGAGCTCATGGCTCGTCTACAACACACTCTACCCTTGCTGTGGTTTATTTAAATGAAAATAAGCAAATTATTCTGTCGTTGTGCTCAGGCCTACGGAGTTAATGCCTGCCTCGGCCATTGCGGCCATCACGTCAACGATACGTTGGTGAGGAGCATCCGCGTGACCAGAGAGCAATACGATAGGCGGTACGTCGATAGCCGTCGCCTGATCCTTCAGCTGCTTGAGGTTGTTTACAAGAGTTTCCATGCGACGCTGAGCTGAGTATGCAGGGGTGCCCGCTGCGATACTTGGATCGAATGCTGCTCCTACTTGCACGTCGGAGTTCCAGTAGACGGAGCCGTCTGCATTCACATTAATCTTACCAGGGTCAAGCGGTGGTCGCACCGAACTAGGGGGACCATCACCGGGGATAGAGATGTCGAGCTTCTTCTCTGTGACAAGTGTCGTCGCCACGAGGAAGTAAATAAGCAGAAGGAAGCAGCAGTCAATCATCGAGGAGATGTCCATCGCTGGATCGCTCTGATCTTCTGTCGTGCGTTTTCTATGTCTAGCCATGCTATATTAAATGGGTAAAGGGTGTAGAGTTTAGTTCGTAGGAAGTGCACCGAAGACGATATTTGTCACGCCAGCAGCAGCACCGCAGCGAATGACCGTTGCTGTCTTATCCCACTGGGCATTCACGTCGCCGCGTAGGTAGAGACGTATCATCGGTTTTTCAATGCCTGCCGCTTCGTGGCGCTCGCGTTCTTGACGAATGACGTCTACGAGGTCTGCCTCCTGAGCTTCAGTGTAGCCTGTCATTTTACCAGCAGAATCGGGAATGCTCCACAGGATATTCGGCGCATAGCCGCTCTTCGTGAAGTTTTCGAGTTCCTTTGGAGTCATCTTCTCGCTACTCTTAAAGATATTCACCACGATGCAGCCCTTCGCATCCGTGAGATCGGAGCTGGCGCTAGCGCTAGGCATGAAGACGTTCTGATCCTTTGCCACCGTGATTGCCGTTGCGTTCACAACGAAGAAAATCAGCAGCAAGAAGCAGCAGTCAATCATGGGCGACATATCGACAGATCCGTCGACTTCGTCGCTACCACGCATATTTTTCTTTTTAGACATATGGGGTTTCAGTGGGTTGAGGGGAAAGCCTGCCCCCCTCTTGTGGAGGTAGAGCAGGCTTAAAAAATAGACTTAATTAGTTAATTTGGAAGCTTCTTATTGCTCACCACCTTCGATGTACTCAGGTTCTTCACCGAGACCTTCAGGGATACGAGCGAGTTGAGCTTCAGCGTTGATCACGTTAATTGAGGTGTTCACCATTTCGGAGATTGTGTTCACGCAATCTGCTTCGCGAGCCTGAGCGACCTTCTTAAGGAAGAAGAATGCAGGGATGGCGATAATGGAAACGATCAGACCCCAGAATGTAGTCAGAAGAGCCACGGAGATAGAACCTGCAAGCTGTGTTGGGTTCGCAGAACCTGTGTCGGAAAGAACAGCGAACGCGCCGATCATACCCTGCACCGTACCGAAGAGACCGATAGAAGGAGCGATCTGGCCGATGAGAGCGAGCATGTCGATGAACTTCATCGTCTGAGGGCGCTCATTTGTCGTGAAGTCAGCGATAGCATCTTCGATGGAGTCCTTACCGAGATCTTCAGGGCGGTTTGCATCGATGTTAGGAAGAGCATAGGCTACGAGGCGACCGAGGAAGGTAGGGCTCTCTGTAGCGAGGTGAATAGCTGACTGCACGCGGCACTCGGACATCAAGCCGATGAGCTGGAGGCGCATTGGTTCTGGGCAGAAACGCTCACGCTTCAATGCCATTAAGTTGAAAACAACCAAGAAAATAGTAACAGCGAAGAGAATAATGAGAGGGATCATTGTCCAACCACCGTCTGTGACCCATTTCTCGAGCATGGTTTTCTTAGAACCACCAGTTGCTGCGTCTGCGGCAGATGCTGTTGCAGCTAAGGTGTAGATGGCGGGGATGGCAAGCGCTGCCGTACGAATAACGGAACGTGTGATGATTGTTTTCATAATGTTAAAAAAGTCTAGAAAAGCAAAGTTGCTCCCCATATTTAAGCAGATTTTATTGAGATGGCAAGAAAGATTTATCGATAGTTGCAAAAAAAATTAGTGAATCACCCCATTTCCGTGCGTAGTCGCGGGAGATTTGTCCAGAAATCCTGAGCCGCTTTTTCTGTGATTCCGTTGAGTGCTAAGTAACGTGTGCGAAGCAGTTGTGTCGTAGCGTGACCCATTTCTATCTGTAGAGCTGACAGGTCTCGGAAGTGCTTTAAATGATAAGATGCGAATGTATGTCGCAAAATATCAGCTTGCCACTCAGTGAAGCCTGCGCAGCGGCGAAGTTCGCGCCAGCGCCTATCCCATGCTCGTGGCGCAATAGGAGCTGTCGCGAATGTATAAGTACTCACACGCCTCAGCCACGACTTGAGAGCGGGCTGTAGTGTTACCTGTCTATGTCCTCCAGTCTTAGAATGTTGTGGTTGGATTTCGATGACATTATCCTTGGGGATGATGTTCCCCCATGTGAGGCGCTCCATCTCATTCGGCCGAATCCCCGCCCAGAGCATCAGCCCGAATGCGGGTGCGCAGGGCAGATGCTCTGGTAAGAGGGCTGTCTTCACAAGTCGTATCAGCTCCTTCATCGATAGTGAGCGTATGCGCTTCTCGCGCGGCTGTGGCACATCGATGAGGGTGATAGGGTTACACGAGCACCATCCGCGCCTTATCCCGAAGTTAAACACGCCATGTAAGATCACATAGGCCTTACGCTGCATCATAGGAGAGTGAAATGTCGCAGACACCGCGCGCTGACACTCATGCTCATCCAAGTGGCGTAGCGGCTTACTTTTCCATGAGGGGAAGTGCCGCATCAGTCGATCGCAGTACTGGCGTATCTCTCCTATGGTGCGGTGGCGTCGATGTGCTTTATTGATTATAAGAGCATTGACTACCTGTTCGAATGGGAGCGTCTGAGACTCCTTGGCATGCGAATCTGCGCCGAGCTGAATAACCCGACGGCAGTGAGTGAGTATAGAGCGCGTGTCCTCTGCATCATAGCCCTGAGTGAGTTCGAGGAGCTCGACGATGAGCCGCGCTGAATCAGAGGGCATCAGGTTGTATCGCTCTAGTAGTGCCGAAGCTAGTTTCTCGTTACGCGATAATGGAACTTCTTGTATGACAGATGCGGAGTGTAAGCCAGAAGAGCTAAGCTGACCTAGCTCTTCTAATAGTATATTCTCTATCGTCTCGTGTGACCGAGGATCTGAAGCTTCCTTTTCCATCTGCGACCTAGCCAGCTTATAATGGAAGGTCGCATGAATCAAATTTACATTTATATAGCGCTAAAAAGGCGTAAACGGTTAGCTTTTCACCTCAGATTGCGCGAAATGAGTCAAAAATCGTAAAATAGCGAGGAATAGCTAATTTAGAAAGCATTGTTTTTTTATAAGGAACGACTTATACTCGTCTAATTTTTTCTTATTTAGAATCACACATACGTGCGCTTCGAAAAGAGGTGCTGCCTCAGGGGGTCAGCTGCAACTAGGTGGGAATACGCGACTGCCATCGCATCGGCCGCATCGGGCTCAGGGGATTCTTGTAAGTTTAATAGCGCGCGCATCATGAAGGCGACCTGCGCCTTTTGCGCGGCACCTTTCCCTACGGTTGCGAGCTTCACGCTGCTAGGAGAGTACTCCATGACAGGGCGGCTATGGCGTGATGCGGCTGCGAGCACGACACCGCGCGCTGAGCCCATAGCAATAGCGGTGGAGCGTGACTGCACGTAGATAATAGCCTCTATCGCTAATTCATCGGGTGACCAGCGTACGATGAGGTCGTCGACTAGCTGGTGGATGCGCGCGAGGCACTCACTCTGCTTGAGCTTCGCGGGGAGCATCAGGGTGCCGTAATCCAGAGCGCGAGGCTCACGGAAGTCTCCTTCTAAAACAGCAAAGCCCGTATGACGAATCGCGGGATCTATACCGATGACACGCATACAGGCTGAGTGATTGAAATGAAAAAATGCTTTTATCTACGGCGACGACCCGAGGGGCGAGCCTTGCGAAGAGGGCGTACTGGCTTATCATCAAGCAGAGCTGTGTAAGCGTAGTCGAAGCCGTCGAGCTTACGACGCTCTATCTTTCTGTCGATGAAGATCTCGATGCTCGTCGCGAAGTCGATTTCATCAGCGGTGAGCAGAGTGAAGGCGTCGCCAGTCGCCTCAGCACGGCCTGTACGACCGATGCGATGGACATAGTCTTCTGCGTTCTCTGGCACACGGTAGTTGATCACGTGTGTCACACCATTGATGTCAATGCCGCGCGCGGCTACGTCGGTAGCGACGAGGATGCGGTACTTATCCTGCTTGAATCCCTGCAGAGCCGCTGTGCGGTCGCGCTGAGAGATATCGGAGTGCATGACGGCCACTTCATCGCCCCAGCCAGCACTCTTCAAGAGGTAGGCGATAGTGTCTGCCTCCTTGCGTGTGCGGGTGAAGAGCATGAGGTTGCGGAAGTCCAGTGACTTGATGAGAGCGATGAGTAGCTCATCGCGCTGGTCGAGCCCTACTGGGTAGAAGGCATGCGAGATTGTCGCTGCGACCTCACTGCGCGCGATGGTCACTTCAACTGGATCTTTCAAGCACCACTTAGAGAAACCTTGCAGGATCTGAGGCATGGTGGCCGAGAAAAAGAGGGTCTGGCGAGTTTCCCATGGGCAGAGATTCACAATCTTGCGCACGATGGGAAGGAAGCCCATGTCGGTCATGCGGTCTACTTCGTCGAGTACGAGTGTCTTGATAGACTTGAACTTCATGGAGCCACGGTAGAAGTGGTCAACCAAGCGACCGGGGGTGGCGACGACGACATCTACACCCTTCTTGAGGTCCTCTACCTGCTTACCGTAGCTCACACCACCGTAGAGAAGACCGATGCGGATATTTGTCTTTGCGGCGTACTTGCGGAAGGATTCCGCCAGCTGGTCAGCGAGCTCACGTGTAGGCTCAAGGACGAGCACCTGCGGGACGCCTATAGGCTCGATCATGGAGAGGAGTGGCAGAGCGAAGGCTGCGGACTTACCCGTGCCTGTCTGAGACGCACCGATGATATCCTTTCCCTCTAAGATAAGAGGAATGGCCTGTGCTTGGATGGGGGTTGGGTTCTGATAACCACAGGCCTCAACAGCCTCTAAAATAGGAGTCGCGAGACCCAGATCTGAAAACATCGTCATAAATATATAAAAAATTAGGAAAGATAAGGATTAGCCACGATCTCTTCACCTATAGTTGTAGGTGAGCCGTGGCCTGCGCGCACCTTTGTGTGCACGTCTAGTGTGAAGAGTTTCTCCTTGATGCCGTCGAGAAGCTGATCGAGATTTCCACCTGGGAAATCGGTGCGACCTATAGACCCTGAGAAGAGCACATCACCCGCGAAGAGCTCGGCCTGCTCGGGGAGGTGGTATACCATACTGTCAGGAGAATGTCCTGGGATAGCATAGAGCTTCCACTCCAGTCCACCCCATGAAGCACTAGAGCTATCAGCAAGCACATCGTCTACGTCGAAGCCTGTGAGGCTCAGATTCATCCCCCATGCGGAGTTCGCCATGTCCACGAGTGACAGAGCAGAGGAGTAGGGTGAGTGTGCATGAATCTGGCATCCGAAAGCCTGCTTCATAGCGACGACATCCTCGATATGATCGAAGTGCATATGGGTGATGAGGAGATCAGTCACCTTCTTATTAGGGAAGTTTTTGACGATCCACTTCGTCATACCAGCAGGAGCATCAATAGCGATGAGACCCTGCGGAGTCTCTACTACATAGCCTTGACAGAGTACTAAACCGCCTTCATATACACACACGCGCGCAGACATGCGCACAGTATACACAGCTTAACTAAGCTTGGCGAGCTTAATCATCAATATAATGATAGTGAATAACGATAGCTGCTTATTTCACAGGGACTTTCTTGAAGCTCTTGCCTCCGTCTGAGCTCTCGAATATGCCCTTCTCGGTGTACAAGCACACGTACTCATTCTTATCAGGATCAGCCTGGATAGCATACACCGCACCGAAGTTCAGATCCTTATTCATCATTTTCCAGTCGCACTGCTCGCAATCACTTCGATACAGAGCAGATCCATCCGTTGGTGTGATATAATGACGCTCTGAGACGAAGTAACTGTAAGGAGCCATCGACCAGTCGACAGCGTAGTAGGATCGATCAGCGGGGAGTTCGTAGACGAAGTGGTTCAGCTCCAGACCATTGTTGTAGCTGCGGAAGAGTCCCTTCGTCGATGCAAGATAGATCACATCCAGCGTGCGAGCGTAGGTGATGCCTGTGAACTCCACACTGGGAACAGTGGCTGTCACTGACCAGTCGTGGGCGTCATGCTTCATCCAGATGCGGCTATGGTCCTTCTCTTTGTCATAGGCGAGAGCATACTTGCGGCCAGGGTAGCGGAAGTTGTAACTCACGCAGGTGAAGCCATCTTCGTGAGTAGCACCCATCTCCTTCGCCCATGTCTTACCTCCATCGCGGGAGATAAAAATGCCGGCCTTGTCGCTGGCCGCGAGGATTTCCTGTGCATTCTGGGGATTCACCGCGAGGATAGAGCCCGTGACGTAGCTGGGGTAGAGGATGGGGAAGTCATCCTTTACGGTCACCCACTTCTGCCCCTGCTCCTTGAGATAGATTCCGCCCTTGTCCTTGGAGGAGGCGGCGAGGATGAAGCTCTCCCCACTCTTGACGATGGAGCGAATCTTTGTGACCCCCTTTGGTAGGGGCAGAGCCTGACGCTTATAGCTGCCATCTTCACTGCGTGTGAGGATGGATATGCTCGAGGGCTGCACAAGTGCGAGCTGCTTGGCATCATCGTCAAAGAATGTGTAGGAGGAGATGCGCTTACTGATCTTTTCAGGCTTAGTCGCAGACTTCTTCTTATCGAGGGGCTTGAGTAGCTTGAGCTCTACATCGGATAGTGCACCTGAGAATACCTTGTTTGACGCTTTAGGGGTGGAGAAGTAGGTGATACCTACGAGTAGCTCCTCGGGGGCGTTCGTGTAACGCTGAGTCGCTATTTTCCACTTCTTGCCATCGCCTGAGGAGTACGCTGTGAACTTCTTCCCACGGCGTACGACTTTCAGCCAGCTGTGGTCATCTTTCAGAGGGTAGAAGCCCATGCGTGTCGTCGCGAGGTCACTGTAGTTCGCCGTGGTGCGCAGACCATTCCCAGCTGTCTGGTAGATGCCGAAGTCGCGACCATCGGTCAGAGCGAGCACCTGCTTCGCCATGATGCCCACCCAGTGCTTGCCCATCTGTCCGTCCTTCGTGTAGGAATGCACACGTCCCGTTAGTTCGAAGTCGCCCTTCACCTTCTTATACACCTGATGCTCTCCTTCTCCAGCGAAGAAGAAGGTACCATTCGAGTAGGATGTCTTGAAGGCTAGGTCTTTCTCCCCGAGGTTTTCATAGATCCATCCCTTCGCGTACGTGCTCTTATCCTTGTATGTGCGTACATCTGTGTCCACGGTCTGGTCACCCGCGAAGGTCACGCGTGCCCAGAATTGATTATCACCCTCGAAGGGGAGTACTTGCAAACGGAAGGGAGCCTTCGTCAGGCGAGCGAGCTGCTTCTCCCCATTATAGTATACTAGCTCTTGAATAGCGGTCTCGCCTTTCTTTACAGCGGTGTTGAGATATACCTTGCCCTCACTCTTAGTGATCTTCATGTCGGGGTGAGGCAGTGATACACCCTCGGGCAGGAAGAAGTCAGCATTCTTCAGCGGACGTAGCGCGAAGTCTGGCGACTCCCATTCCAGGCTCAAACCTGCATATCTCTCCTCTTCAGAGTTCTTGAAGAACTCCAGCTTCATCGGCACGTAGCCCTTCTCAAGGAAAACACTGACACGTCTCTCCGTCGAGCTATGAATGCCATCATTGTCCAGCACTAGCTTATTCGCGAGTGATAGCTTGCTACCATCGCAGGACTTCAGGACAAAGGTATAAGCCCCTGACTTCGGCACCTTGATATAGCCATCGAAGCTCATGGCGTACTGCCCCTTGCGAGCCCCCTTCAGGCTGATATCGAGGTACTTTGCCACACCACGGCGCAGAAGCTTCGCCTTAGCCACATCTGCGAGGGAAGTCATCGGAGATGCTGACTCATAATACTGGTAGGACAGACCATTTTCCAGCTCCCCTTTGAGAGTTTCTGCTGGTAGCGTCTTGATAAGTGCAGCTCCATCAGCCTGTGGAAGTACAAGTGACTGCTCCTGATCGAAGATGTCGCGCAGCGTCAGTCGTAGAAAATAAGCAGGCTGTTTTACTAGCGGCAGCACAGCCGTACGCACATGGGGAAGAGAGGCGCTGAGCACATGCAGAGGCGTGCCCTTGCAATCCTTGTTATCAAATACCTCAATCTTATAACCCAACTGAGGACTAGAATGTCTATCAAGCTCCCAATTCACAGCTAACCCTTTATCATTGATGCTCAAAGATGCGTCGAATTTCAAAGCGTCAAGCACAGGTGTATCGCCCTGCTTGATCTCAAACTCATGCACCTTCGAGGGCTCTAGATTACGGGGCTGCTTCGCATTATTAGAATGCGTCATCGAGAGTACCTGACCCTCCATCTCATGCTTCACCACCCAGTTCTGCACATTCGAACCATCGGCAGGCACGTCTATAGAAATCTTATTCGCAGCGAGCCACTGGCCACCACTACGGGAGTAGCCTGCACCACGCCACAGGGTGCGCTGATTGCGCCCTGAGTTACCGAAATCTTCGAGGAATCCGGCATTCCCTTGGATGCCAGTCGCAGCATATGGGATGCGGAAAGTCCCGTAATGAATCCAGACATTATTCTTCTTATCCTTCATCCACCATCCCACGAAGCACTCCTTCTTCTCTGCGTCAGTCCCCCACACACGCAGCGTCATCGTGTACCAGCGCTTCGGCTTCACCCAATCGAGCACCTTTCCAGAGGCTGCCCCCGATGAGCCCTCACCACCGTACTGGCTGGCATAGACACCGGGGTGCATGTATACATTTGTCGCCTGACGGGATTCGAAGGCCTCATGCTCCCAGAATGTCCACACCCCAGAGGGGCTGTAGGTATCCTCTGTCATGTTAGCTGGCATATTCGCCGCCACACCGCCGTAGAAGTAGCCCCCCTTCGGCGCTAAGTTCACATTCCAGCAGGCATAATAGGACGACTCACCCCAGTGAGGGTAGTAAACGTCAATCATATAAATATCGGAATTCTCTGCTGGATGTTCCTTGTACCAGCAGGCTTGAGAGGGAGCGAGACAAGAGACGCAGAATAGCAGGAGAGAGAGGAAGGATAGGAGGGTATTTTTCATACTACTAGGGAGTTAGTCAACGCCAAGAGCGTAGATTCATCTGTTATCTTAGCATATGAAAAGTCTGACGCAAGCATTATTTTCACAAAATCTAAACGTATTACGCGTCTTTCCTAGATTCCTCAAGATGGCACAAAAAAACGCAGCCTTGCTCTATGAACAAGGCTGCATTTTTCTGCCACACTCCGGCCGCGACTCGAACGCGGGACCCCAAGCTTAGAAGGCTCGTGCTCTATCCAGCTGAGCTACCGGAGCAAATGTGCGCAGCCATACTAGCAGCTTCATTACGGTGATGCAAGACATTTTACAACACCGCTTATTTCTATCACATTTTACTTCGTACTTTTAGCTGAGTCAGTGCTGAGTTTTAATCGTGTATGAAGCTTATTGTCGCGCTGTGTGTTTACTCCATAAAGTACTGCACGACTGCGTGCTAGTTTCATTAATAATGATCCCTCATCTGGCTGGTAGTCGCCGCGCTTCAGTATCTCTGCGAGCTGCTGGAAGCGTAGCATATAAACCGCGCCATTGAATGCGCGTGCTGCAGCTCTATCATCGTTAGCATAGCTAGTCAACACACTGGACTTCATACTAGCGTAGTTAGCTCCAATATCGATGCATGTGGGCAAGGCGAAGCCTGATTCTTCAGTCGTGCGTATGAAATGCATGGTATTGGGCTCCGATCCTAGGGAGGCCGTATAGAGAGGTAGCAAGTTCCCTCCTTCCATTTTCAGCTCATTGAGTTTTTCTAGACTGGCAAGTATCTGAGACCAGCCAGAAGATAGGGACGCAAACTTCTCCACAGAACAGAATGCATAGTAATCGAGTGTCTTATTCTCATCATCGGGGAGGGTAAGCAGCATCCCTGCCGCGGATCCCATGCCCTTATTGACATCGCGTAGGCCTGTCGCAAACTGGACGATGACAGGGAAGTACTCATTCCTTAGGGAGTTCCAGCTATCCATGAGCTCAGTGAGCTTCTCTGCATCAAGGCTCAGTGCCAGCCCCTCCAGTACATGGAAAACATTCATGGTGTACTTCACGATGCCCATGCCCGCCTCACGGGGGAAGAAGGGTGTACCTTCGACATAAAATGCAGTCTGAGGGTCATCCGTGAGGCTAAGCTGCTGTAACTCACCAGGAGTATGCAGTATGCCCACTCCTGTGGCGATGTCCGCATACAGGGCGTCATCAGCCCATATGAGGCAGCTGAGCGCGTAATCCATGTCGGGGATGAGGTTAAAAAGGCTTTTTTCGACGACATTTAGTGCGAGTGATGCCTGCTGGTAGATGCCTGCGTGATCCTCTATCGGTGCCGCTTTTGCTATGTCTTGGAGCATAGTTCTGATTTCCTTGAGTCCCTCGCGTAGGGGACGCGTAGGAGGAAACTCGCTGATAGCCTCTTCATCGACCCAGAGTAGGGCATAGGGAAGCCCTCGTATTTGATCGCGCAGTGAAGCTATCTTATCCGAGTTGAGTAGGGACAGCTTCACATCGCTGACGAGCTTCATTTTCTCTAAAGTCGGAGTGATGACGAGGTGGAGCTGAGAGCCGCTCTGAGTGATGACGATGTGCATCTCATCTTGAGAGCTGCGCTTGAGGCAGTCCAGCAGCTCGCTTTCTGGAGATTTTTCTTCGAGCTCTTTACGTGCCTTCTTCAGATCTAGGCTGAGGATGGTCTGGGTGTCACTTTTTGTGATGTGCCCAGCGATCCCGAAAAGGGGGATAAGTTCTAATACAGAATTCGCCTGATGGCTGATCGACTCCATGAGTTCGTGGAGCTGGCGGCTGTCTTCTGATTCGAAGCTCGCAGTGATGTAGAGCGGCTCATCAGGTATCAGGATGCCGGCGCTGGCAGCTTGCTCTCGCGTCGCTATGGCTTGGCGATTCTCCTCAGTGAGAGCCTGCTCATAAGGAGAGAGGCTCACGAGACTCATGATACCATTAGTGAACAGTGCCCACTGGGTAAATCCTCGTGTGGTCGTCGCGAAACTGAGACCCTTTATAGAGTAAACATTCTCTGGCGTGAATCCGGCATCTTCACCGAGTCTGCTGTAGAAATCCTCCGCGATAGCATGCGGGTCACCTATGGTAAATACGCAGCCGAGCTCTGCTGGGAGCTGCGCGAGAGCAGGGAAGGTCTCTTGTCGCTGCGCAAGACTCATAGGCTCTTCTACCGACTCTTCGGCTAAAGAGAGAAGCTCATGGCTCGCTTTTGCCTGTGCGTGTTCCTGCATGCTCGCAAAGACGAAAGTCGATATGCAAAGTAAAACTGAGATTATAGGGTGTCTCATTGTGAAATAATTGTAATGAAATAAATGTAATTTGTAAATATTTATTTCGTGTATGTATTGCTAAAGGCAGGTTCTCGCAATTCGTTTTCCACAAAGGTGGATGTAGAAAATGAAGTAAGCAGCGCGCCTCATTCGGTCTTTTTCGCGTATTTTAACCCTTTTCTCGTCGAATAAGCCATTATGCTCCGTCAAAAATGAAAAAAATACGCTGAAAAATGTCTTCGTGATTTCGCGCTGCGAATTACGAGAACTCCCCATAAGTAAACTACTCTCTGTCTTATGTAGAAGAAAGCGAGCTCTCATGAGAGCTCGTTATAGAATTTTTTGTCTCGATTACTTCGCAGGAGTGGGGTTGAAGTGGTAAGGCATCCACTTCTTCCACTTCTTC
>CAYJLR010000017.1:0-15605 GCA_964370895.1 uncultured Akkermansia sp.
CGTGGTCGTGAGAATGCCCGTGATCATGAGTATGATCGTGATCGTGTGAATGCCCATGATCATGAGAATGCCCGTGATCATGTGAATGATCGTGATCATGTGAATGCCCGTGATCATGTGAATGCCCGTGATCATGAGAATGATCGTGATCGTGTGAATGCCCGTGATCATGAGAATGCCCGTGATCATGAGAATGATCGGCTTCTATCTCATGGTTATGACCGTGGGAGTGGGGGTGTTCACCATCGACATGCACCTTGAAGCTTAGTCCTGCGATGCCGTGTGAATCACCCTTAGATATGCTATATGTGTAGCCGCTGAGGGGGAGGCTATGAAGTGCTTCGTGCAGCTTATCTTCACTAGCACCTAATGATAGAAGTGCAGCTACTGTCATGTCGCCACTGATGCCAGTGGCTCCTTCGAGAAAGAGGGTTTTGCTCATGTTTTTTTAGAGTGAGGAGTGATTTGAGTGAATGTTAAGCATGCGGTATGCGAGGACGCCAGCTCCGTAACCATTATCGATGTTGACGACAGAGATTCCTTCAGCGCATGAATTGAGCATGGTGAGAAGCGGGGCAAGCCCTTGGAATGAAGCTCCGTAGCCTACAGAAGTAGGAAGGGCGATGACAGGAGCAGAGACGAGCCCCGCAAGCACGCTAGGAAGAGCTCCTTCCATGCCTGCAACGCTGATGATGACATCGGCCTTACGTATCTCTTCGATCCTATTGAACAATCTATGGATACCCGCCACTCCTACATCGTAGTAGCGGTGCACTTCGACACCGTAAAACTCCGCTACCCCCGCTGCTTCTTCAGCTGCTGGTATGTCAGCTGTACCACCGGTGCAGACTGCGAGTCGTCCGACACAGGGTAGCGGCTCAGTCAGTGTTCCTACGATGAGGAGGCGGGAGCATGCATCGTAGCTTAGAGGAATATCTGCCCCCTGAGCTAGTAGATAAGCATACTGCTCCTCGCTGCATCGTGAGCCGAGGACACGCTTCCCAGCTTGATGAAATCGCGCACATATCTCACTGAGCTGTTCATTCGTCTTGCCGGGGCAATAGATTGTTTCATGATTTCCTGTGCGCTTGGCGCGCTCAAGATCGAGGTGGGCGAATTCGTGCGGGGATGACTGAGTCATGCTTTGAGTAGGTGTAAGTAGTGCTTATGAAAGAATGGACTGGAGGACTTCTATGCAGCGGGCATTTTCCTCACCTGTACCTATAGTGATGCGGATGTATTCAGGGAGCTTATAGCTGTCCATGTCGCGTAGGATGACACCCTGTGCAAGTGCCTTTTGAAATACTTCCTTCCCCTTACCTACCTTCGCCATGAGGAAGTTGGTATGGCTGGGGATATAGGAAATACCCATCTCGTCGAATGCACGATAGTACTGCTGAAGACCAGAGCGCACCATGTCGACGGAGCGATCGATATGCTCCTGATCCTTGAGCGCGGCTACGCAGGCTGCCTGAGCCATGATATTCATGTTGAATGGAGTGCGTGCCTTATTCAGAAGATCTGCGATCTCGGTGGATGCGATGCCATAGCCAGCGCGTAGGCCAGCGAGGCCATAGGCCTTTGAGAAGGTGCGTAGTGTGATGCAGTTCTTACCTTGCTTAATGTACTTCATGCTATTAGGCTTGAAATCAGCGAAGTCATAGTAGGCTTCATCAAAGGCAACGACAACGTGATCGGGTACCGCTGCCATGAAGGCGTCCATCTCCTCTTGGAATACCATTGTTCCCAGTGGGTTTGTAGGGTTCGTGATGAAGATGAGACGGGTGTTTTCCGTGATAGCATCGAGCATCCCCTTAAGATCATGTGTCCAGTCGGATGGCTTGTTTGGGACTTCGACGTAGGTTGCGCCGAAGAGTTTGCACATAATAGGGTACATGGAGAAGCTATACTGTGCTGCGATGAGCTCAGCACCTGGACGAAGGAAGGCATGGCAAAGAAGCTCGATGATCTCGCTGCTACCACTACCGACTACCGTCTGCTCAAAAGAAACATCGAAACGCTCTGCCAGAAGGGAGCGAAGCTCGTAGGATGCTCCATCGGGGTAGATATGTACACCACGTGCAGTGTCGGCGAGTGCCTGCACCGCGTGAGGGGAAGGACCAAGGGAGTTTTCATTAGATGCTAGCTTCACGATGTCTTCGGCCTTCATGCCGATTTCACGTGCCGTTTCTTCGATAGGCTTGCCGGGCTGATAAGCCACAAGGTCAAGGAGATCCTGATTAGCGTACTGATTGATGCTCATAGTTTCGGGTTGATCATATAATATTATTAGATAAAAAACAAGCCTTGTTATGAGCTAGATTTCCTGTATACTGCCATACATGCATATACATTGGAAGAGGACTATACTTACGTTTTCTCTTGCTGGTCTTGGTGTTTTAGCATTAGCAGTCAGACCAGCACTTCAGTCGAATGAAATGAACTTAGCTACGGGTGAGAGTTCTTCCGTTACGCACAAACTGATGAGTGATTTGCAAGTCAAGCCTTTCTCTATAAATGCAAAATGGTACTTAACCGATAGTCCTGAGTATGCATCTTATCGTCTAAAAACGGGCGAGCAGAACCCCTTTGACTACTTAAAGTCAGCTTATCTCAATATTTCTGTCATGCAGAATGATCAAGATATGGTTTTGGAAGTGAGTAAGGGCGAATTAGAGACACTCTCTGTCTGGGATAAAGCTGAGATAGAGTATTATAGTTTTACTGCAGGATGGAGCTATAAGGAAATGTCCGATGGGTACAATTATGCCTGTTATAATCAGCATGTCGTTGTGAAGTTAACGCTGCAGCGATCTTTTTTTGAAGATAGTTTAGAGGGGTATATGCTCATCCCTCTCATGGTAGATCCGCTCAAGGAGACCATAGATACTTACCCATTCCATTACTTTAATGCGAGAAAAGAGTATACACACATCCCCGCAGGCTCACCAGAAGGGAGTCTGCATGCTCCCAGTCGCTACGGCTTGGATGCGACTGAGAAGACGCTCCAACAGACTGCAGAGACTATCATAGAAGTTAATTATGCATCTCAGGCTAGAAGTGTAGCACAGCGTTTAGCTCCTAAACTTGCACAATTGGTGAAACTCCGCCCCCATCCAGAGCGTGTCTGGCCAGCCTCATGGGGGCAGTATAAGAGCATCGTTGCAGATCTACATGAAGAAGTGAATAGAGCTACCATTCTTTCCAAGGAGCTGAATTACTTCGACTCTCCAGAATGGAAGGAGTTCGTGGAAAGTTATGACTTTTATCTCGTCTTTGGCGAGCATGTCACTACTAGTGACGAGTCGTCTAATTATTAATTAATTGTTCGTAAAGCTGCAAGTAATTCTGCACGGTGTCTTGCAGTCTATAGGGGTAGGGGGGCTCCTTGATAGTATCAGGGGCTTTTGCAAACCACTGTGATAGTAGCTCGACGGTGGCCTCTGTATCTCCTGGCTGGATTCTTCCCTCGGGGAGGAAGTTCTGTAGCATTTCGCTGACGATGCCATGGTCATAGCCTGCCACAGGACGACCAAGGCTGAGTGCTTCCAAAATAGCCTGATTGTAAGAGGATGGGAGACGTGCTAACGAGAGAGTTGCATCGCTGATACTGAGAATGTCACGCATATCCGCGCGAGCTCCGAGCCAGCTGATGTTTTCCGTGATCCCATTGCTGAGGTATTGCTGCCTCAGACTTGTGAGGTAGTTGTGATCAGCTTCGCGTGTGTCACCTATGATCAGTACATGCACGGGAATGCCTCGCGACTTCAGCCCTTTAATGAGAGGCGTGAGATCTTCTAGTCCATGGATAGGGGTGATATTGCAAGGGAGGGCTAGAAGAAAGGTATTGAGGGTTTGTGGTTGGTTATGCTGCCACAGGCGTATCCAGTCCTCACTAGGATGGTAGCTGCTGTAGCACTCTTGCTCTCGTACGCCGTAGGGGATATGCCAGAAGGGGGCCTTAGGGTTCACGGCATCACAGGATTTGACATATTCCCGCAATCCTTGTGAGCAAGCAGTTGCTGCCGCGAAGTACTTGAGTGTACGCGAATACTTCTGTCGTGCCAAGAATGACTGATGCACGGCAATGAGTTTCGTATTCTGCCTCTTGAGAGAGAAAAAGTATGGAACAAAGACGCGCATAGCATGCGAGACATTGTAACACTGGAAGATATCAGGAGGATTATGCCGGAAAAGTTGACGCGCGCGTCTTATTCTATATGGCGTCTGCCACACTGAGCCTCTATAGATGGGGATATGCTTGATGCCTATCAGATCTAGTCTCGCGAGAAGCTCATGCGCGGGGCTAATGATATAGTTCTCATGACCCGCCGCTTGTAGGGCACTAGCGAGATCTATAGCGAGTCGCTCGATGCCCCCTAACTCGAGTTCAGGACAGTAATGTGCGATTCGGAGTTTCTTCATACTGCGTAGGGGCTAACGTGCTGCTTAGCTTACAGTCGCATATCCCTTCCATTTGTAGCCCCATGAATGGTGCTACTGTAAGGTGGGTGCTGCTTTGCCGCGATGCGTTGAGGTGTAAGAGGGGGATCATGGTAAGAGTGAAGGAGGGTTAGGTGTGATGTATCACTCTATTAACTGAGGAAAATGCTGCATGATGTACTCTGCTGCGCGTTTTGCTTCATCGAGAGGCTCTTTCATGCAGAGGGTTCTATGCTGTGCCCAGTAGGCGTAGCTGCTGACATATCCATCTGAAATAAGCTTGGCGAGTCCGCGTGTGACGCGTGAGCTCTTCTCCATGTTGCGCTGAGGCATATCAAGAATGCCAACTGGTGCTCCTGAGCTAAGTGCTTCATATACCATGGAGACGCTGTCTTGCGTGACCCAGACGGCTTCTGCTGTGGCGAGATGCTCGCGAATCCAGCGTGATCCCGTCTGCTCCATGGGGACGACATGAATGCTCGGGCATGCTTGACGCACGTCGTGGACGAAGTCTGGATGTGTGCGGCGCGATGTCGTGAGGATAATAGGGCGTGTGCTATTGCGCGTGATATGCTCGATCTGCGTAATGAGCGTGTCACTGTCCCAGTCGAAGTCGCGGCTAGAGCCACCGATGAGGAAGAGGAGGTACTTTCCCTTATTATGCTCACGCGCGTGAACATTATTGAGAGCCCCCTTTGTAGGGAATACTCGCTTACCGTAACTCTTCTTTTCCGACAGATCATGCTCAGGGATAAGTGCAAGATCGAAGAGGCAGAGCGGTAAGCTCGGCTTCATACACACAATGCATGGGCACTTATACCGGCGTGCGACGCTGAGTGCAGCCGCATGCGTACTGTGACCTGCACAGAGCACGAGATTGATGCTGCGTGAGGTCTCTTTCTGCTGGTCCTCTCCCTTGTAGTTGAGCTTTGCGAAGAAGCCCAGCCCCTTTACACTCCATTCGAAGCAGGAGTGATCCTGATCAGGCTTAAGTTTATCTGCTTCATTGATGAGAGCTTCGGCTAGCCCCTGAGTTTGAGAGAGATGTCCTTGCTTTTCATCGCTGATAATACAGATATTCATAGTGTAGGTAAGAGGTAGAAGGGTTAGGAGATGATAGTTTTACCCTCGATACACTGTCCAAGAATAGGGCTGTTCAGTGTGCCTGTAGGAAGCGTATCTGGGGTGACAATGCTGGAGCTATGAGGCAGGAAAATAATAGGCTCGAGTTCATGAGCACTACCAGTAGCCAGTAGGGCTGGCTTCACACTGCATGCTTGGATGACTTCTTCCCAGCTTAAGAGCTCTGTCTTCACCAGCTTTGTGTAGATGAGAGCTAGGAAATGATCCAGAGCTATCATGCCCTGTGGCGCGGTCGGGAAGTCTTGCTTCTTATCAAAAGGCGTGCAGGGTGTGTGATCGCTGACGATGCAGTCGATAGTCCCGTCCTTCACACCGGCGATGAGCGCATCGCGATCAGATGCATGACGAAGAGGGGGGACAGTCTTGAAGGTCGTATCATAGTCACCTATATCCTCATGAGTGAAGAGGAGGTGGTGCAAGGCAACTTCTGCAGTGATATCCTGTCCTGTAGCCTTCGCGCGTCGGATGATCTCAACACTCTCAGCTGTACTCACCGTCTGGATGTGGAGGCGTGCACCAGCGTCACGCGCGAGGCGGATGATGGTTTCTGTGCCTATTTCCTCAGCGCATGGAGGCGCGCCATGGAGACCAAGACTGTAGGATGTGGTACTAGGTGTAGCGCAGCAGTTATCAGTCAAGCATGAGATATCTCCGCGCAGGGCGATAATGAGATCTGTCTCAGCGATGTACTTCATCACTCGATGCAGCATCAGAAGGCTGCTGGGTAGACACTCCGCGTCGCTTATGATGCGTACAGATCTTTCCTTGAGTGTGTCGTATGGGGCTTGCTGTACGCCCTCTAGATTCTTCGAAATAGCTCCAGCTGGGAGCATATCGATCTCACTATCGGCATGCTGAAGCACGCTGTCATTAAAACTGTCTATCTGTGCCACATTATCGAAACAGTGCGTCTTCGTCGGCATGACGAGCATACCGCGTACACCACCTTGTAAGGCGGCATCACTGGCTGCCTTTACGACTTGGCGTGTACCCTTGCCACGCTGACTGATCTTCATGTGCATGTCGAAGAGCGCAGGAAGCCAGACCGCCTGTGCGAGATCTTCCGCAGAGTAGCTGCTAGGAACGTCGAAGTTCTGAGCCTGTGCCACACCATGAACGGCGTGGGGGATGCTTACTGTGTGGGTGCTATTAGTCATTTTGGCGCGTTTGGGGGCAGAGATGATAAAGGATGCTCATGCGGGCGGCGATGCCGTTTTCCACCTGAGTGTTGATGAGGCTGCGGCTATATTCAGTCGCAGCATCGCAGAGTTCGACTCCGCGGTTGATAGGGCCTGGGTGCATGATGATGAGTCCTTCACCAGCGATGCGCTCGAGGCGTTCTTCAGTTACGCCGAAGCTCTTGTGGTAGTCTCCAGCAGGGAAGAAAGGGGTATCCATGCGCTCATTTTGAACGCGCAAGAGGTAGATAACGTCAGGCTTCCAGCGGAAAGTGTCTTCCCAGTTCGTCAGACGTGTGATACCTGTGTGCGCTGTAGGTGGCACGAGGGAGCCTGGTCCCATGTAGGCGACCTCTGCGCCGAGGCGCTGCAAGAGCAGGCTCGTGGAGCGAGCGACGCGGCTATGAAGAATATCACCGATGATGACGACACGCTTACCTGCGACTTCGCCATAATGCTCGCGAATGGTGAACGCATCGAGGAAGGCCTGACTAGGGTGTGCGTGTGCTCCGTCGCCTGCATTAATAACTGAAGCCTTGCAATGGCGGGCGATCACACCTGGTATACCACTGTTCTTGTGACGCACGATGATGTAGTCCATCTTCATGCTCATGAGCGTGTCAATGGTATCGTGCACGCTCTCACCCTTCACCACAGCGGATGTGGAGACGCTAAATGTTGTTACATCTGCGGAGAGACGCTCTGCCGCTACCTCAAAGGAGGAGCGTGTGCGTGTACTTGGCTCATAAAAGAGGGTGAGAACAGACTTCCCTTTCAGGGCAGGTACCTTCTTCACACTCTTCGTAAAAATATCCTTCATCGCGCTCGCGCTGTCGAGGATGTTGTGGATATCCTCATCGCTGAGGGCTCCGATGGTGAGCAGATCTTTCAGTGGTTTCATATTAGCTTGGCAGGCTAGGGAGTAGTGACTGGGTTAAAAAGTGATGAGGTCGACACCGTCGATTTCTTCGAGGTGAACCTTGACGGAGCTTTGTACCGACTCGTCAAGGAGGAATGAACTGTAATTTGGCTGCACGGGGATTTCACGTCCAGGTCTATCAACTAGGCAGTGCAGCTCTACGCATGCGGGGCGACCGTAATCAAAGATCGCGTTAAGTGCGGCACGAATCGTGCGCCCTGTCTGGATGACATCATCAATGAGGATGAGTCGCATGCCATCCGTTGAAAAAGGTAAATAAGAAGAACGCAAGGCAGGCTTGCGTCCTTTCATAGAAAAATCGTCGCGATAGAGTGTGATGTCAATCGCTCCGTAAAGTGCTTCATATCCCGCAGCAGCGAGTCGCTTCACTAATCGCTGCGCTAACACGTCACCATGACTGATAAGACCGACAAAAGCAATAGGAAGAGAATCATCCTGTCGGAGACTCTCAAGAATGAACTCTGTCCAAGTCGTGAGGGCCTGTTCTATCTCGTCGTGTCCTATCTCAGTCATGGCGTGTGTCTGAATGATGAAGTTTGCGCTTATTGTGCAAGCTTGATAATGCGATGGGCTGCCTGAGCTGCGTTCAGAGGAGCCTTAGAGTGGAGACCTACAGTTGTAGCAGGTACGCCACCGGGAAGTTGGGAGATGGCAAGCAATGCGTCGATACCATTGAGAGGACCGCAAGGAACGGGAACACCGATGACTGGGAGGGATGTATTCATAACCACGACACCTGGAAGTGCCGCGGATAGGCCAGCAACGCAAAGAAGTACGGCTTTCGTACCAGCTTCTTCAAGACCCTTGAGGTACTCAATGAGTTCAGGAAGATCGCGGTGTGCGGAGAGGATTACCTCTTCGTTTTCCACACCGTTGTCTGCAAAATATTGGCGAGCGGGCTCCATGAAGGGGAGGTCGCTCTTACTGCCTAAGATTGTAATAGCTTTCATGCGCGACTAGGATAGCATGGTTCACGCATCTTTGGCAAGCCATTTGACAGGTAGATAGAGGCTATGAGGTAGAAAAAGACGATTTTTTTTGCTGAAGATTTAGGCGCGGGGTTGTGAAGATGGATAGATACTCTGCAATTTTTGAAAATGCGCAAGAAAATACTCACTTGTTGATATTTAATTTAACGAAATTCAAATGCTTTCATTGTTATATTTTTTCTTCCCTTTGTGATTTACTATCTGTATGTGGTTTATTTTTTGTATTTCGAGTGATGATATTTAATGTTTATGTTGTATAATTTCAAGCAGTGATGATTTATACTAGATGCATTAAATGCTTTGCAAATGTGGGGGGAATTGTTATTATAAATCCAGGTTTGAATCATATTTTCCCATAAGATACTATGCGTTTACATTTACCAGCTGCTCTGAAAAGAGCCTTATTGAAAAGCCTCGTCCTAGCCGCCATGATAATACCCTGCACCCTGCACGCAGGTCACATGAGTTCCGATATAGGATACGAACTTTATCGTAATCTTGGTGAGAATAGGGGACCCTTCGAAGCAGGTGCGACGAATGTGCCAGTCTATGATGTTGACGGAAATGAGCTAGGCATCATCCCCGTTGTACCCGACTTCAGTGCCGTTTCTAATCCGGGCACGGCAGCTTCACTCGCAGGTGGGCAGAGCTGGCTCGCGGACTGTCAGCATAATGCGGTGATTTCTAATATCAAATGGGGGATTCGATTCGGTACCTATGACACGCCCGTATACGAAGAATATCGTAATATCAATCGTGTAGAGGGCGGGTATAATGGGAGTTTCTTTGACTTGTCTATTTCACGACTCAGTAAGGTGGTGACGGATGTCGTGCACTGGGAATTTGTATCTGATTCAAGGTATGCTAATGATGCTGATTTTTTAGCAGATAAGTATATATGGCGCGTTGGTGGGGGAAATCAAAAAATCTATACCTATCCTGATGGTGAGGGTGAATGGCTTAATGTCGCGTATGAGATCATCACGGCGGGGACAGGAAAGGTGATCAGAATCGAAGACTGGACTCGCACGGTGACGAATGAGAGAGGTGAGACGCTAAGCGTACATGTAGATAATCAAGTACTAGGACCGCTTAACTTCACGGATAAAGAAAACATGCTACCTATCCTCGGCTGGGGTGGTGATAGTGGATCTCCCTTACTCGTGTACAATGAAGATACAAAGAGCTTTCAACTCATGGGTATTTTTTATGGCTACAACTATCGAGGCGGAACGGTGTGGGATAGCTATAATACCTATAATTTTAACTCTAAGGAATTCTTCGATTTCGTCATTGACAGCTCAGCCTATGCATTTGATAAGACAGAGACGAAGTGGACCTTTAGCGCGTCTGACAGTGATGGCTTCGTGACGGTGACTTCAGGTATTCTCGATAACCTAGAGGACCCTCTACGCACACATGATTCCATTCGCACGCTGAAGCAAGGTGAGCGTGGTGATACGAGCACACTAGGCACTCTTGCGAGCAATGAGGAGATGTGGGAGTCGCTCGACTGGGTGTTCCAGAGTGATGCGGAGACGAATTTAGTCTTTGAAGGAAGTCTGAACTCAGGTGCAGGTACATTCCAGTTCAGCCGCGGTGAGGGAGCTACACTCGATAATCCTACTCGCTATAATCTCTCGGCAACTGAAGCCACTGTGAATGTGAGCAATGGTGGCTACATCATCGAAGAGCACGTGTATGTGACGAGTAGTTTGACCGGTGTGGAAGGTGATGAATGGCGCATCGTCGGTGAGAATGCCCGCATGGATGCGGCGATGCAGTACGATATCTATGGAGGATTCTTTGAAATCACAGGCACAGGTGATAATCTAGCAGACCTTAATCTAGGCGTGGGTGTCACGGTGTTCTTGAACCGCGAAGGCGGCGCGCAAGCAGCAGGCGACGTACAGCTCAATACTGGCTCGACTGTGATACTGGGCTCCTCGACGCAGATAGGCGGGAATGTGGAGTTCGGTCATATGGGAGGGCTTCTTGATCTTAATGGTCATGACTTCTCGCGCAACAGCTCTAATCTTTTCGTCTTCGATAAGGACGCTGGATTTGCCAACTTCGCAAAGAGTGGAGAGGCCACACTAAGCTATACTATAGAAGGTGCAGCACATGAGGATATCCATGCATCATTTGCGGACAGCAGCAGTCTCATCGAGGGGAGAACGGGGGTTCTCAATGTGAATATCTCAGCAGATACAGAAGGTGCGAGCCTGACGCTGGATAATCACATGAATATAGCAGGTACTCTCGTCCTCAATGGGGTCGATACGACCCTGTCTGGCTCTAGGGTGGAAATAGCCAACCCCGATATGACAGTCAATAAGCCCAATTACGAGCCCGCCTACGATCCTGATAAATGGGTACGCTCCCAGATGAATGCAGGACAGATCGTTGTTAATAATAATGCGAATCTGGTATTAGGACCACACGTCGATGTGAGCTCTGATGATCTGACCATCGCAGCTGGATCGACCCTCTTGACGACAAACACGTCCACCTTCACGGGGACGATGAATGTATACGGACAGGCCACTTTCACTGATGGTTTTACTATCACAGGGGCGGTGAATACCCATAGTGGCGCTCACTTGGATGTGAGTCAAGGTGGTGTCTTCGATGTAGACTTTACTATCATGTCGGGCGGTAACGTCCAGTTTGATGGAAATACTGAGCTGCAGGGGCTCTTGACGAATGCAGGGACAGTGAGCTTCGATGGCTACCTGAGCATCATGCAGACCATGACGAATACGGGGACTCTTGACTTCGCTTCTGACCTCCTATTCGACGTGTCGAATCTCACAGGCGTGACTGTCGGCGATGAGACGACTTACCAAGTATTCACTGGCAGTGAATCCTTGAGCTTCGGCTCATTGACAAGTAATAATGTCGTGGGCTTGGACTCTGAAAACCTCAAGTGGACCTTCTATGATGATGGTCGCTTAGTCTCATCTATCCTGAGCAGTGAACTCGAGTTCCGTGGTGGTAGTCTGGGACTGCAAGTGGATGTAGGTGGTTTCGTCACTGGTACTTTCCAAGATGGTGAGGCCATTCACTTCACCACAGGAAGCTCGATGATGACGCTACAGGCGAATCTGAGCTCTGACCGACTCTTTATCGACGGAGTATCGCTTGAGATTATAGCTAATGGTTCTACACTTGTCGTGGATCGTCTACTCATGAGTGCTGGTTCATCCTTGACACTCCGCGGCGATGCGCTGCAGTCTACAGCGCGTGTCACGAGACTTGATGATGCTAGGGATGTCTCTGTTCATATTGATGCGGGTGGTGAGGCTATGACTGGTAAGCTCTGGCTACAAGAGTTCACCGGAAATGTAAAGCTGAGCAATGGATCTTACCATGCGGGGGCCACGTCTGCTGGCTATCTTTCACTAGAGCTGGAAGGGGAAGGCACTAGCTTCACGGTACAGGGCGCAAGCGATCTCCAATTCGCGCTGCGTGGCGATGGTATATTCCAAGCCTTGGATGCGACAGAGGTCGTATTCCATGATATAGACGAGTTCACAGGACGCATTGCTTCGACTGCGGATAGGATAGACTTTAACACCGTGACGGCTGCTAGTATAGAGCTCGCCACGAACAATAGTCTGCATCTGAATGCTGCAGGTAGCTACTCAGGGACATTCTCTGGGGCGGGTGATGTCTATGTGCATGAAGCTGATTCGACGATTAGCAGGCTGAATGATTTTACCGGCACTCTTTTCCATGAGGCTGGTACGCTGACCGTAGGTGGTCAGAGTACGAGCATGGAATATTTCATCATGGGAGCTACGGGACAGGTGAATATCTTAGCAGGTTCCCATCTTAGCACGACACTGGAGTCAGAACGTCAGGTGGGAGACTTTAGAATTAACGTAGGAGAGGGTGCTATCCTCGAAGAGTCGCTGGTACAGCAGCGTGTCTCTGGTGGTACGCTGACTATAGGCGGTGGCGGTACGGTGAAATGGGAAGGTCTGATGCTGTCTTCAGAGAATGCGCAGGGGAATCTTGTGGTAGAAGCTGGTACGACTCTTCATCTGCTCAGCGGTAATCAGCTGAGAAATCCAAATGATGATGCCTCCTTCATGCTGTCGAATTATAACCATCATAATCAGGTCACTATTCATGGCACGATCATCACGAATGCTAATTTGACGAGCGGTAGCGGCTATGCTACGCTCTCCGTAGAAGATGGCGGTGTACTGGAGATTAAGAAAGGCCTCGTCTTCGATACGGGGCACCGTGGTGCTTCTTACATACGTGTGCGCGACGGAGGTACTCTTCTGATTGCGAATCAAGCCACCTATAGCCGTGACTATGGTGACCCAAACTGGGCTCACCGACTCGAGACACATCTCGAATCAGGTGCTACCCTTGGAGTATCTGGTACAGGTGTCGTCACGACACCTCATACTTTCCGCTGGGCAGAGACAGGTAATGTGAATGTACAGGCTCTCGCGGGGCAGGATTTCCGTTTGGATCGTGACGTGCTCGGAGAAGGTGTCACTATGCTTGGCGGCGGCATCGTCAGGATAAATGCTATTAATGTCACGAATCTGACGGTCGAGGCGGACACAGATCTCTACATGAGAAACGCATCGATCACGCTACAAAACTTTAAACTCGATGGCGTCGCTCATTTCGCTCATGCTCACACGGCAGACTATGCCATCTCAGGTGCTGCTAGCGGTGAGCTACATTTCACAGATTCGCTCGAGGTCATGGATATGACTGGCTATGCAGGCACTGTACACATGGAGACTGGATCAGAGTTCATCCTTCACTCTTCCATGCAGGCTGGGGCTAAGCTCCTTGTCGCAGAGGATAGTCATGTGGAGTTAAAAAATGCGGTCAGCTTTAGCAATAGCCTGAGCGAGACACGCACGGGGAATTATCACTTCACAGTAGGTGCTGGCGCACAACTCAATGAGCATGCAGTGGATTACCAACTCGCTACTGGCAAGACTCTGACAGTAGAAGGGGCTGGTGAATATCGTGCTCGCAGCATGCAGATCTCAGGAGATAGCTTGGTATTCGGAGTAGATAGCACGCTGAGTCTCGCGAGTCTCAGCACCACAGGGAATGCTCATGTCAATTTCGCTCAAGATTCTAGTCTGAATGCTGATGCTGTCACTATAGCCGATGGGCATGTGCTAGAGCTATCTGGCGGAGGCACACTTTCTGCTAACGCGACGGTAGTAGGGCAGGTATCCTTCCTCGCAGGAGCTAATCAGCAGGGGAGCATGACCCTTACGGGGGCGGATTCTCTCGTGAGCTTCTCGGGAGATTCTTCACTCATGGGGGATGTCACTCTGATCTCCGCTAGCTCACATCTTGACCTCAGTCAAGGGGGCGTACACAGTGGTCTCATCATTCTGAATGATGGTAAGTTAACACTGGGCTCACAGCTCACCTTCTCACAGGCCATCGTCGGTAGTAATGCCGCTGAGCTGCAGCTGTCAGATAATGTCATTTTCGATATTAGTAATTTGACTGCCAGCTACGATGAAGATGGTACTATCGTGTATACCATTTTCACAGGGATGAATAATGAGGAATTCGGTAATCTTCAGACAAATAGCATCATCGGTAAAAACTCGCTTAACTATGACTGGGTATTCCGTGCCGACGGTACGGTGCGTGGTACAGCGATTACCAATGAGCTCTTCTACGGAGGCGGTGATTTATCGCTCTATGTGGGCGTGAGTGGCTTCGACGGTGAGAAGCTCTTCAGCGACAATGCGAAGATTAGTTTCTACGGCACAGATGCAAAGCTCTCTGTACGAGACGCAGGCATGACGGTGGATCGCATCGTCGTTACAGGCGTAGAGCTGGCTATTCAAGCTGGTGCTCATCAGCTGGAGGCTGGTAATATCATCCTCACAGAAGGCGCTAGCCTCGTCGTGAACGGTGACATGCTTAGCGACGGCAGTCGAATACTCGAAGAAGCCGCCGCTCTGCATACCGAAGTAGTACTTGATATGGCAGGAGGTGAACTCGCCACACAGCAGTGGTTCACTAACTACACAGGTAAGGTGTCGCTGCAAGACGGTACATACCACTTCGATTCTAGTTCGATGAATCATCGAGAAACAGAAGTACGTGCCGACGCTATCCTGCAGCTTGGTGATATAGAGCACATTAGTAATTCTATAAGTGGCACAGGGGTAGTATATTCTAGCGCGGTAGATAGTGTCGCATTTGATGATTTGACTAGCTTCTCGGGCTTGCTCGATACGAGTGCAAGTGTGGTGAAACTCCATAGCACCACATCCGCGCGCTTCTCCGTCGATGCTGCAAGCACAGTAAATCTCTCAGTCGAGGGTGGACTCTATGATGGAGCGATCAGCGGTACAGGTATACTCACGAGCAAGAGTACTGAGGCGACCACTACAGTTAGCAATCTGGGTGCAGACTTCACAGGTCACATTCAGTTGCAGTCAGGAACTCTCGCAATAGGTGGTGACGTCTCGACGATCTCTTCCATCACGCAGGAATCAGGCTCGACGCTGCGTCTCCTTGCAGGGACGAAGATTAAGGCAGATACGACAGGTTATCGTACGAGCCGTGACTATAGCGTTCACCTGGAGGCAGACAGTGTTCTGGACGAGAGTGGAGTCATCCTCAGACTGAGTGAAGGGAACTTCTCATTATCAGGTGAAGGTACATACGTGGTTAATGGCTTAGAAATGGGCATGACGCTCGAAAAGAATACTGTTACCATAGGGCAAAACAGTACCCTGCACATCACAGGTAGTGACTTTACCCCCTCCGATGGGAGTGCTTCCTTCTTGGTCTCCTACGCAGGAACTGAATCAGGAAATCGTCAACCTACGACCATACTAGAGATTGAAGGCACACTCATCTCGGATATAGGGATGAGTGCCAAGAACGGGAAGG
>CAYJLR010000017.1:15705-24504 GCA_964370895.1 uncultured Akkermansia sp.
GAGATTGAAGGCACACTCATCTCGGATATAGGGATGAGTGCCAAGAACGGGAAGGCTTACATTAACATACAAGATGGCGGTGTGCTCGAGCTACGCAAGGGTGGCATGTACAATGGCTCTGACACCTATGCTGACCCTCATCTTAATGTTTACGCAGGCGGTACACTACTCATGGGTAAGCAGGATAATACAACTGATTATGGTTCAGGATACAATACCCTGGGTCTACACCTGTGGGATGGATCGACCATAGGAGGTTATGGAACTGGGACAATTGATATCTATCACACATTCTGGGGGGTACAGACCGCTACGGGGCTGGTGAATATCTGGAGTCAAGCAGGCCAAGAACTCCACTTCCACAGAGCTGTAAAGCCTCAGAATCTGCACATCCATGGTGGAGGGGCAGTGAGCATCCATGCCAATGGTGCTGTGCGTAACTACAGCATAGAAACAGCTGAGCTTAACTTCCTTCAAGAAAATGTCAGTATAGAATCCCTCACTGTCCAAGGGAATGCTATCCTCAGCATGGGCAGTGCTGCCTTGAATGCCGATACAAGCACACGCTCTATTGTTATCGGTACAGGGGAGCTAACGACAGGGGAGCTACGCATCGAAGCAGGAGCAGATAAGAGCCTCAGTGTTGACAATAGTATAGCTAGCCTAAACGTTGATTCGCTCAAAATCCAGAACCGTGGCGATATGAATGTAAGCGCACGACTCTCAAGCTCAGAAGCGACGATCACGAGCACTCAAATGGAGAATATTCATCTGGAAAATGTCTCTATCTCGAATGCTAATGACCTTACACTTCAGTATAGTCAGTTGAGTAATAGCACTATTGATGATTCTACGATACAGATTAGTGAGGAAAACAAACTCGTCAATAGCACAGTGGGAGAGAACGTAAGCTTCGCACTCGGAGAATCTGCCATACTCATCATGGAGAACTCCACGATAAGCCGCATGCAGGAAAGCACCTTCAATCAGGTGGTAAGAAACAACCTGACTCTGAAAGATATGGTCTACGTGAAGAACTCCACGCTACAAGTGCAGAATGATCAGATCACCGAAGGTCAAGCCACATTAAATGGCGATGCGATGAATCTCTACCGCGTCGAAGGAGTCGCCCTGCTATTAGATGAAGCTACCATTGAGGGTAGACTCATCGTAGAATTAATGGGGCTGGAACTATCATCCTTTGAAGACATTGACTACGGTATAGAAATAGCTGGTCTCTCCAGCGCCACGACAATGGACTTATCACAGCTTAGCTGGCAGGTTCAAGGAGTGGCTTTAGAGTTCAATGCAAGATACGACAACTCAGGCAACCTCGTACTCGTCTATGATCGCGACCTCATTCCTGAGCCTAGCACGGCCACTCTGAGCCTCCTCGCGCTCACTGCACTGCTCGCCCGCAGACGCAGAAAAGCGGCATAATAATACATAATCACAAGAATCACACCTCCCCTCATGCCTGACGCGTATGAGGGGAGGATTTTTTTATATCTAATGATATATTCTGGTACTTTATGTAAAATGTGATATAAAAGAACAGAGAGATAATATAGAGTGGTGATATGCTAAAAACGGGATTATACGAGCAAATAATAAGTAGAAGTCTAGACTCAAAGCTGAAAGCTAATGAGGAGATTATTTCGCATATAGAAGGAATAGATACAGCTGAATCCTCTAAGATTCTATCATCTTATCTAAGTGAAGTCGTAGAAAAAGGCTTGCAGAATATGCTCGATAAGGGAGGAGATATAAATGCCCAAATTATACTCGTAAACAAACTTATTCAAGAACTCGCTGCAGCCACAGGTGAAAATGATTTTTGCGAGTTTGAAGTAGATGAGAAGGCTGAACAACTGTTAGCTCTTGTCAATTCAAAGGATAATATTTTCACTGTAGACAAAAATCACAGAATTATACGCCCGGAGACATCTATTGCAATGAGCTCTCTTTTTACCGGTGCTGTGCGTGAGCCGCAGTTGGATAATGAGCTAAAGAAAGAGATTAAAAGCTGCGATAGAATCGATATGCTCGTATCTTTTATAAAATGGAGCGGATTACGACTTATTATAGATGAACTCCGAGAATTCACTCAAAAAGGAGGTGAATTACGTATTATCACAACCTCATACATGGGAGCGACTGATATTAAAGCAATTGAAGAATTGAGAAAACTTCCTAATACGAGCATTAAAATCAGCTATGATACTAAGCGAACAAGACTTCATGCGAAGAGTTACGTCTTTTACAGAAATACCGGATTTACAACTGCTTATGTGGGTTCTTCAAATATGTCAAATGCAGCTCTTACAAGTGGACTTGAATGGAATGTTAAATTGACGAACAAAGATCTATCTCAGACGATAAAGAAAATAGAAGCTACCTTCGAAAGTTATTGGAACGGTAGTGAGTTCGAGTTATATAATGAGGATGAGATGAACCGCTTATCTCAAGCCTTATCCGAGGAAAACTATGTAGGAGTCAAAGACGATGGTATAATGATGTTCGAAATACGCCCGTATTCTTACCAAGAAGAGATACTTGAAAAACTCGAGGCCGAACGAACAATAAGAAATCATCATAGAAATTTAGTAATAGCAGCAACAGGTACAGGTAAAACAGTAATATCAGCATTCGATTATAAGAGATATTTGAAATCTGAAAAGAGGAAATCATCACGACTGCTGTTTGTTGCTCATAGAGAAGAGATTTTAAAGCAGAGTCTGTCAACATTTCGGCATATTCTCAGAGATAATAACTTTGGTGATATGTTTGTAGGGAATCATACACCGAAGCAGATAGATCATTTATTTATGTCAATACAGACATTTAATTCTCAAAATTTTTCAAGTAAAACATCAGCTGATTTTTACGATTATATAGTAGTTGATGAGTTTCATCATGCCGCTGCAAGTAGTTATCAAAAACTCTTAGATCACTATAAACCTCAAGTGCTCTTAGGGCTGACTGCTACGCCTGAGCGTATGGACGGTAAAAATATACTCGACTATTTTGATAACAGAATAGCAGCAGAAATCCGCTTACCCGAAGCTATAGATAAAAAATTACTCTGTCCATTCCAGTATTTCGGCGTAAGTGATGAGATTGACCTCAATGTTATTAAGTGGTCGCGCGGCGGCTATGATAGAAGAGAGCTCTCTGATATTTATACCACGAAAGGTCAAAGCTCAATAAATCGAGCGATGAGTATAGCTCAAGCCACGCGAAAATACGTCACCGATATAGAAAAAGTCAAAGGGCTTGGATTCTGTGTAAGTAAAGATCATGCTAGATACATGTCAAAATACTTTAACGAGTTTGGCATAGCCAGTATTCATCTTACAAGTGAATCTTCTGTAGAAGAGCGTAGTTCTGCAAAAACTCGACTTACTCGAGGTGAAATAAAATTTATATTTGTAGTAGATCTTTATAATGAAGGGGTGGATATCCCTGAAATAGACACCGTATTATTCTTACGCCCGACTGAATCTCTGACTGTGTTCTTACAGCAACTTGGGCGAGGTTTACGTTTGTCAGAAGATAAAGAGTGTTTGACAGTGCTTGATTTTATTGGTCAAGCGAATATGAAATATAATTTTGAAGACAAATTTCGTGCTCTTTTAATCAAAGATACAGTGAGTGTGAGTAAAGCAATAAAAGACGGTACAATGTCACTTCCGAAAGGATGCCATATACAACTTGAGAAGAAGGCTAAAGAGCATATACTAAATAATATTACAGCCTCATTTGAATATAGGAAAGGACTTATTTCAAGAATAAAAACATTTGAAGAAGACAGTGGTCTGCAGCTCAGTTTAAGTAATTTCGTAGAGTATTATCATCTCGATATCAAGTCTATTTATCTTAAAGGAAGCTTCACTAGACTATGTGCACAAGCGAATGTGATTCCAGATTTCTCCGAGGATCTCGAAGAGACGATGACGAAGGCGTTTAAGCGTTTTTTAAGCATTAACTCAAGGAGGCTTATCAGCTTTATCTTAGACGTGCTAGAAGATCGACAATCTAGCTTTACAGAGACGCAGAAGAAAATGCTTCAGATGATGCATTACACTATTTTTTCAAAATCAGTAGAGGAATGTGGATTTGAATCGCTGATTGACAGTGTATTAAAAGTAAAAGATAGCCCGTTGATGTGCTCTGAGCTTTGTAGCATACTGCGTTATAATTTTGAAAAAATTGATTTTATTGATGAAGAGGTAGATCTAGGCTTTGATTCACCTTTAGATTTGCATTGCACTTATACGAGAGATCAGATACTCGTTGCACTTGATTATTTTAAACCGTCTACGGTAAGAGAAGGTGTGAAATATCTATCGGAAAAGAAGATAGATGTGTTATTTGTAACTCTTAATAAATCGGATAAAGATTATTCTCCAACCACCATGTATAATGATTATTCTATTAATCAGACTCTCTTCCATTGGCAAAGCCAAAGCACGACATCCGAACTATCCCCGACTGGACAGAGGTACATTAAACATAAAGATACAGGAAATAAGTTACTTCTTTTCGTAAGAGAGTTTAGGAATGATAAAGCACTTGGGGCTGCTTCAGCCTATAGCTTTTTAGGTATCGCTAATTATTTAAAGCATGAGGGTTCTAAGCCTATGAATGTTACTTTTGAATTAGAGAAGGCGATCCCTGCGAAGTTTCTTAAGATTACAAATAAGCTTACAGCCGACTAGAATAGGTATTATCGAGATCATTTTCAGACTTTAAAGAGACTGTAGGTAGCTAAGCTTGCTTCTGTGTCATACATATGCATCTAACTTGACAGGTGAAATGTGCGTAATTATGATGTATTAATGAAATTACGCATTTCACATGTTAATAAGTTTGCCTGCATGCTTTCGATGAGCCTGTTGGGGAGTACTGCAACTATGGCAGAAGTAGAAGCTTGTGATACAGTCTGCGCGAGCCCAGAGAGACAGGCTGAAGTGAAAGCTGATCTCGACGCCCAAATGGAGGTACTCACAGAGCAACTAATGGGAGAGATAGAAACGGAGCTTGTCGAGCTTGCCGAGGAGATTCAGGATATTCATAATGATCCCTTACTCCATCTTAAAGTCGTGACATATATGAATCTACTAATAAAGGAGCCTGAGTTCAGGGGCTATGATCCAGAGCTGGTGAGACCCGATATTCTTACTGAGGAAGAGCTAGATGCACTCTCAGAGGCAGAAGACTTGGCATACTTTGGTGTAGATCGACAGATGGAATTCCAAATGAGCGTTTTCGAAATTAATCTGATTTTATACGTGGATGATCCCGAGCTTTTTAGATTGGATGCGTTGAATATTCTACTGAAGGATTCCTTGCCCACGTCCTTGGAAGATATAGCTGCGCTCGGACCTCAGCTCGCGTTTTTTCTGCGAGTGAATATACCCTATGAGGATTATATAGATGATAAGCTGTGGGGGAAAATCAAGGCTAGGTATAGCGAGGATTTTGTTCGAGCTTTGGGGATTCTCATAGAGTACAAAGAATTAAGTGAAGAAGAGAAGCAGGCTCTGGTAGTAGACGCGTCTAAGGCTCAGAAGGATTTCACGCCTCAGCTCGTGAGTGTATGCCGTTATCTAGTCGAGAATTATAATAAGGCTAGGACTCAAGGTGACATGACTCAGAATGAGTTGCTCTACCTTGATATGGGGATGCGTGGTCTTGCGATGTGGATTTTTATCACTGAGACATGGGGAGACTTAGAGCTGAGTGTAGAAGATCAGAAGCTTTTCTACGGCTGCCTGCGTCATCTGAATGATGGAGGTATCCTGAATATACTTAAATACGCGAAAAACTATTTTGAACCGCAGTCCTCTGAGGAGGAAAATTCGACATTCAGCATCAAGGACTCCGCGGATTATCTCGTACCTGATACTTACCTGAAGAAGAATCCTCCCATCAGCACGGATAATGTCATCCGTCTCTGCTCAGAGAAGCTAGACCAGCTCTTCCCTGAGAGAAAGACCTACCAGCCAAGCGACTGGCAGGTGCTGTAATAAGGTGTATATTATGATTGCTTGGCGCGAGCGATGCGCCAGGCAATCAGCGTCCAGAACGCGAAGAATACGAGGGAGATGACCAGCACTGTCAGTGCACCTTGGGTGAACACAAGGGGCAGCGCGAGGGCAGTCCACAGTCCCCCTCCCATGATAGGCTCATGCAGGAGCTGCTTGTAGCCGAAGGCCGCTGGCGCACTCGTCTTATTCTCTGGATCTACGGTGCGCAGGAGCAGTAAGCCCGTGGCTGTCACCCCCATGGATTGGCCGAACTCGGCTATCCCGCGCTCGAACCAATCTTGCTTAAAGAGACGCGGTGCCACATAGAGCAGCAAGATCACACTCCATGCGATGCCTGCCACGATGAGGATGAGGAGGGCTGCCCAGTTCGATGTGATGACATCGAGCTGTATCGTGCATACGGCGGCGACCACGAGGAAGTCCAGACTAGCACCCGTCAGACGCTGCATCTGACCATGATCGATGAGTTTTCCCCAGCCAGTAGCCTCTGCTATCTTCTGGAGGAGCAGACCACCTATCATGCAGAGAGGGAAGAGGGGGAATGCCTTGAAAAACACAAAACTAGCCTCCCATGAGAAGAGGCTACGCAGCCCCATCTCCATTTCTGTGAGACCCTTTAGCATGAGCCATCCTATCAGGATGGCCAGCCCGAGTAGGGCGAGATGCCACGCGAGCGAGTCGATGGAGTCAGAGATCACCGTCTGCCGTCCAGCGGCAGGGCGTTCATCCTTTGGGTAGATGCCGATGAGCTTTGACCTGTCCACTACTGTGCCTGTAGAGCTCAGTGCGAGGTGTCCACGGCGGCGTGCCCAGTTGATGAGCGCGATACCGAGTACGACCCCTGATATCATGCCTATGGTGGCGACCGTGTAGCCCAGAGCGATGCCCTCAGACCAGTTGAACTCCGCCATGCTCGCAGCCATACCACCCACAGTACCATGCCCACCTTCAAATCCTATTTCAAGGAGATTACCAAAGCCCGCTGACACACCAAACACAGGCATCAGCAGCAGGAGGGCTAAGCCTATGCCTAGCACATACTGCCCCCATGCTTGCAGCTGCCCATAGCAGAACTGCGGCAGAGCGAGCTGCCACACCTTCTTGAGTGCAGGAATGCTCGCACCGAGAAAAAGCCCCGCGAAGACCACATTAATCAAGAAGCCTGGCATCTGCTTGATACTCGCGAGCCAGCTGTCAGGGACTACCGAGGGGAATAGATTCACCAGCAGCAGCCCTACGATGCCCGCGATAACCGAGCTAGGCAAGTACAGCAGCTGGAAGAAGGGGATGAGCGTGCGCAGGAGCTTCCCCAGCACCAGCAGCACACTTAAGAAAACGAAGATACCGATCGCATCCATGACTAGTCCAGCGTGATGAGAGTGATCTCGCCTGAAACACCGACGCGCATCGTGAAACCGGGCCAGAGACCAGCACCATTACTCACGTAGAGCTGCGTCTTCGTACCATCAATATTGTAATAATGCCCCGATACGTAGCCTCCATTGTACTGCGCGACAATCTGATTGAACCCGAGGAGCATACCGCCATGCGTGTGACCAGAGATGACCAAGTCCACACCATTCTTCGCGCTTTCAGCCGCGAGCTCAGGGCGATGAGCCAGCATGATGACAGGTGCGTCTACGCCCTTCATTGCTTGCTTGAAGTCTATACCCGGAGGATTAGCTGATCCCCATGAAGCAAGAGCTTCGGGAGAAGATATATAAGCAGACGCATCACCGACACCAGCGAGGAAGAGACCAGGGCGCAGCTCCACATTCTCATTCACCAGAGGGATTATTCCTAAGCGGCGGAACTCAGCTACCCATGCGTGAAGCCCCGAGTAGTACTCGTGATTCCCCAGACTCGCATACACGCCATAGCGCGCCTTGAGCCCCGCGAGAGGCGCGACCGCCTCACGACGCAGTGAGACATCACCATCGATCAAGTCACCGGGGAGGACGATGACATCCGCATTCAGCGCATTGGTGCGTCTCACGATTTCCTCTGCGTAGGCCTTATCATTCAGCTGGGCGAGATGGAGATCCGCTAGGACAACTATGGTCATCCCTTTGTATTCAGGAGCTAGCCCATCTATCTTCACCGTGACCTCCTTTACATCAGGTACACGCATGGAGTCCCACATACTCCAGCCAGTCAGCAGGACTGCGAAACCGTATACATAGAAGCTAGACTTACGGAAAGGGAAGGGGTAGCGAGTGGACTTGCCAGCCTTACTCACGATCCAAGTAATACCCGCGATGATATCACGAATAGCGACGAGTGAGAGTGTGAGAATAAGGAAGACGAAGAGAGCAGACCCCCACATGAGCACGAGGCGCGGAGCTTCGGGGAGGAAGAATGTTTTACCTGGCCAGTAATAGTCTAGAAGCACAGAGCGCAGACCACCGAGCAGCACAGGGATGGCGAGTAAAATACGCAGCCACCATTTAGTGCGCATGGTAAGAACTAAGCTAGCAACGACATAGAGAGACAGGAGTATTACGAATTCCTTATGCATACGCGCGATGATATCACAGTTGCATGTCTACGTCTATTCAAAATCAGTGCATACACGAGACAATATATCCCAACAAAAAGAAAAAAAATGAAAATTATCTCAAAATAAGCTTGCCTCATCCTCACGTTTCATGTATATTTCCCTCGCACACGTTTCTGCAATCCAGAAACGCAAGACCAAAGCAAGGGCAGGTGACAGAGTGGTCGAATGTGCTCGCCTGGAAAGTGA
>CAYJLR010000018.1:0-24467 GCA_964370895.1 uncultured Akkermansia sp.
CACCGATGAAAGCGCGAAAGCGTCATACAGAGAAGACGCGAAAACAAGCGCACTAGCTACCCAAGAGTCAAGCATATCTTGCTATATGCTTAACGAACCGTGGGCAAGGAAACGAGATTAACATACATCTTCAAAACAAAACTCACTCGCTTCATTCGCGCGCCGCTATGGCGAAGTCAGAAAGAAGTATCTTCTAGCTCAGCCTTAGCGTGTGAAGCATGATAGAGTCAAGTCATCAGCACTCAACAAAAAAGCCCTCTTGGTGAAAGAGGGCTTATGTATATGAATTTCTGCATCCTTATGGAGCTGGATCTGGAGCCGGTTCGGGCTCGACTGGAGGCTCAGGTATAGGAGTCGTAAAGACAAAAGGTGTACCTACAAGACTATATTTAAAGCTTGTCACTGTGCTACCATCAATATCTAGAACTTCATCTCCATAGAGAGTACCATATCCCATCGAGAATGTGCCGCCTATGAACTCACCTCTGTATACCAAGGTATCACCTTCTGTGACTACACTCTGAAAATGCATGATCATACTACTGTATGCATACGGTCTGAGAGGAAAACCTGGACGCGGTGCGCCATCTTCGACTGGAGGTATACTGAAGTTGAAGGAGAAAGGTCCTATGATACCATTGCTAGAAGTTGGTGTTACCCAGTTCTGCACACCCATTCTTACCTCCTGCGCCCATACATCTTCCAGTTCAGGAAGTACTTGTGCTGCTAAGATAGGCAAACCTTCGGCGGTCACCTCACCTCCTTCAGGAGTTCCTGTGAAGATGAAGCGTGTCCTACCTGGACCTGAATCAAAGTAGGTTTCAGGATAAAGACCTGGATCGTTAGCACCATCACCGATAAGCAATACTGTCTGATCATCGATATACTCAGGTACGAAGGTGGTAGGCCATGCGATATCGTCGAATGGCGAGGTAGAACCATCACCATCACTAGAACTTGATGTACAGCTAGTGAAGAGTGCTACAGGCAATAGTGCCTTAATAAAAAACTGTGCGAATTTCATGAGGTATATATAGCTTAATTCGTTCCTGGAGGGACAATGCTGAATGCTTTAGCATTATGGCTTATCTCAACGAGCACGTCTTCCGTGCCAGCAACACTTGTACGTGTTTCGTAACCGCTCGCTACAACATCGCAAGTATTTGTAAGATAATTGAAGTTAATTTCTAGCGCAGCAAAACGATTCGTTTCACTTAAGCCAAGTGAAGTGAGCAACTGCTCATTCGATGCATCGGCGGTAGCATCAACGAGAAACATGCGAACAAATCCGTGTGTCGGATTCTCTGGATCGCCAACTACGGTGTATGTATAGTTAACTGCAAGATCCACATCATTTGTAATGTAATGACCTTGTGCAAGATTTACACTACCGACCTCACCAGGTGTGCCAGCTTTACCATCAGGAGCGATGGTGAATCTCACTGGTCCATAGACTTGGAAATTAATAGCACCAGTCACGAACTGCTCTGCGCTGACAGATAGCACCGTCTCTTGCTCCTCAGAAGGAGAGCAAGAACTCATTGTTATTATTGACAGCAAGGATAAACCACTGACAATAGCAAGCTTAGATAAAATTTTCATTATAGAATTGTTGTTTATTGGTTACGTTCGATGAGGTAAGCCCCCTGCAAGAAGACACCTTCAAGCCACTGCTCTACGGGCTGATTTTCTACAACACCCTGCAGTGCAGACTCCCATGATGCTTCTTCGGTAGAGAGAGGAGCTATAGACTGAAGGGTAGACATGCCCTGATCCCCATCTGGATTCAGGTAGAATAGACTGATGATAAAGCCAGAGTTATTAGGAAGCACGAATGCCTCATCTTCTGCTGCCGCTGTAAATGTCACGCCAAATTCTCTGAAGAACGCCACAGCATTAGGGTCTCCGTCTGTAAAGGTAAGACGCAGAACACCAATCGCAGTAAACTCAGGATCAGCTGCATCTCCAACTTCAAAGAAATCACCCTCTAAATCATATTCCAGTCTCACTGGAACCGTAAGGTCATTCACCGTCATAACACCAGCCACTTCACCGCCTGTACCAGATCCACCAAGTGGAGAAATCTTCACAATCTGACCCGTACCAGTCACAAAGGAGAAAGCGTAGCGCGCTGAGTAGAAATCAACTTCACTTACAATAATGGGCGCCGATGTGACAGATGAGCTATCTTCTGCCTCTGAGTCACTGCTACTTGTGCATGAGCTCAGTGCTGCCGCAGAAATGAGAGCTGATGCGAAAGCAATTTTCTTAAAAAATTTCATAGGATTACCGATTTAGAAGCTCTATTGTGCGTAGAAAAATCTTACGTTATTGAGATAGGATGTCTGTGTTTGTCCGACACCTGTGACAAGGTCACCAGTACCAGGAACATCAGGGTCAAACGAACTCGGCTGCACTGTTCGAGTAACAACTGTCATCGTACCTGACAAGTAGTTAATTTGAATCTTGCAGTCAAGGAAAGTACCATCATTAGGAGCACCTAATGCACTGGATAAGGAAGAATTATCCGCAAACTCTGTACTTTGCAAGGTTACTGTAATTTCACCTGCAACAACTCCTGTCGTCGCCAAGTCACCCAAGGTGCTGTAAGTAAAATAAACAGGAACTGTTACCGTATCAACCTCGAGTACGCCTTCCACTCCCGTGACTAATGTCGCGTTGGGATCGACTTTTGAAGTTGACGACAGTGGGCGAACTGTGAAAACAGTTCCACCATGAACGGAGAAAGCAGCGCCACCGCCAGCAAATTCATTTGCAGTAACACCGCCCGACGTAGATTGTTCAGTATCTGCTCCCGATGAGCAGGCAGAGAAATACAATGGCGTAGCAGCAAGAGCCACACTAGCGCATATGGAGTAAAAATAAGATTTAGTCATAATTCGATCTTTCAAATAGTAATAACTGAAGAAATTAGAAACTGTTTCTTACAGCATAGGGAAGATTTGTAATCTCTTCTTCTGTATTCGTATCCTCACCTGTACCACCATCACCAGGCTGTACTACCGAACCTGATGATCCACTAGCACTCACGTTTACGATGTTAGACTGGAAGTTAAAATCGAATACTAGCCCTGAGAGAACGTTCCCCACACCTACTTCGCGGAGACCCAGTGCAGTAACCACATCTGTGTTATTCTGACCGTTTGGTGACGCGAATGTAACCTCCATAAGAGCCGTAGTCGGAGGATCGGTAGGCGAAACGTTACCAAACTGATAGTAAGTACAATGCACTTGAACTGGCTCAGAGGTACCTTCAGTCGTCACGGCTGAGAGCTCTGCAAACACCTCTGCTCTATTTGTGACCTGATCTTTAGGGGTTACTAGCGTCAGCGGTTTAATCAGAATAGAGCCTGCGGAGTAAATCTGGAAGCTCTTCTTCAAACTCGCGAACTCGGTCGTCGTCATGATACCAGGAAAGCTCGTGGCCTCAGCGTCATCGCTAGCTCCGGAGGAGCAGGAAACCAGATTAAGCGCTGGCACTGAGAGAGCAAGTGCAGTCAGAGCTAATAATGAAATTTTTCTGTAGTTGTTCATATGGTTTTTTCTGTAAAATTTATGGGGTTGCCGTGACTACGCTAAAGCGTCCTTGTAACATATCAACGAGCATCCATGCACCTAATGTTTGGCCTTGCGTTGCAACACCATCAAAGCTCGTCCAGTTTGCGTGAACATCGTTAAACTCAGTGCTAGGACGTGCGAAAACTACCTCAGGCACAGACGCGAAAGGTGTGAAAGAGTAGTTAAACGTAACACTAGCACCAGCAGGAATCACCTCAGCTTCACCAGCTTCATTTTCAACCAGAGTCACGCCTAGAGCTCCCAAGACGGCAATCATAGAGTCAGCCTCAGGCTCGACAAATGTCACATCGAGTGTCGCACTACGAGGAAGCTCAGCTTCTTCACCGTCAACTATAGGCGTGTACACGAAGGTAACAGGCGTACTAACTCCCGCCACCCGCATAATGCCAGTAGTACCGCCAGCCTGAGGTATAAGCTCGATAGCTGGACCATAGTTCGAACTCATACTCAGCGAGTGTGTACCCGCTGCAAACTGTTCAGCATTGATCGTCCACGCTCCAGTAGCAACAGACTCGGTATCATCAGAGGTCGAGTCACAACCTAACTGGGCAGCGGAGAGCGCTACTAGTGAAATAATGGAGAGATGGCGAATAGGTTTAAACATATCTATAGCTGTTGTGAATATATGAAACATACTAAAATCATACAAATCAGTCAAGAAAAAAATAACACCTCATCCCAATTTCAAAAAAAATGTTTTTTTTCTTGACGAATAGCATAAAACCAGCTAAAAAACAGTGATACTTCAATTGCGATAGCGTTATTATAACAAATCAACAGTCTCACTCCGTAAACTCTTTATTTGTAATACTAACCAAGGCGCAAACCAATTTTACTATCTCAACAGCTACACACATGTTTAAAAAACTACTAACTGTAACAAGTGCTTTTCTCGTAGTTGGCACTTCTCTGAGTACAGGTATTCTGACTTCTTGCAGCTCCGGTGCTTCTGAAGAAGAAACACAGTATGCAGGATATATGACTCTCGCCGATTTCGCCTCTGGTCGTGAGCGCTTCCTCGTACGAAATTCCTTTTTCCGTTTCTTCTTTATCAACTCTGACGGCAATGGCTCAATAGGCTCCACAGAATTCGGCAACGAAATTCTCGTTACCGGCTCCATCGAGGTAGATGGAGAAATCTTCCCTGCAAGCATGATTTACAGAACAAATGAGACAACACGCCCTGACGGCCTCCCTACCGAAGCCACTCTGTCGGTCTCACTACTGGATCCTAATGATGCTTCCGACGTTGACCTGATTACAGCCGTTTTCCGCGATATCGGTGCTGACGCGAATGGCGAAATTAAAGGTGAGCCTATCGCCTTCATTTTCGAGTTCGGCTCAGGATTAGGCTCGATGAAGACCACGGTCGAAACGGACTTCACCTACACGACAGATGACGGCAACATGATCATCGGCCGAGACACATCTGAAGAGACGCAGACAATTGGCATCAGTGTGATTTCCAGCGAAATAGGACCTTCTGAATAATCTAGCCCATTTTTAATTTTATAAGCAGATCAGCTTCATTGCTGATCTGCTTTTTTATTTGTAGCAATTAGTCCATCTTTGCCTATTCCTAAGAATTGACTCAGCTACCTAGATAGGCTATAATGAACCCGCTTTTTTAGCATGATTATATGACAGCACAGGATTACCAAGTAGCCGACATGTCCCTCGCCGATTGGGGACGTAAAGAAATTCAAGTCTCCGAATATGAAATGCCCGGTCTCATGGCGTGCCGTGAGAAGTACGGCGATGCGAAGCCTCTCGCTGGCGTACGTATCATGGGTTCACTTCACATGACGATTCAGACGGCTATCCTCATCGAGACGCTCGTCGACCTCGGTGCTGATGTTCGCTGGGCTAGTTGCAATATTTTCTCCACACAGGATCATGCCGCGGCCGCTATAGCAGCCGCAGGTGTCCCCGTCTTCGCGTGGAAGGGTGAAACTCTGGAAGAATACTGGGACTGCACTTGGAAGGCTCTCAGTCACCGCGACGGACTCGGACCTCAGCTCATCGTCGATGACGGTGGCGATGCCACTCTCTTGCTCCACAAGGGCTATGAAATGGAAAATGGCGACACATGGGTAGACAGCCCCTCCGACAGTGAAGAAGAGGCTATCATCAAGTCCCTGCTCAAGCGCATCGCTACTGAGCAGCCTGGTGTATTCCACCGCTGGATTCCTGAGCTCAAGGGTGTGTCCGAAGAAACGACCACCGGTGTACATCGCCTCTACCAGATGGAGCGCGAAGGCAAGCTTCTCATTCCTGCTATTAATGTAAACGACTCGGTGACGAAGAGTAAGTTTGATAATCTTTACGGCTGTCGCGAGAGTCTCACCGATGGCATCAAGCGCGCGACTGACGTCATGCTCGCTGGTAAGGTAGCCGTCGTCTGCGGCTACGGCGATGTAGGCAAGGGCTGCGCCCAAGCCATGCGCGGACAGGGTGCGCAGGTCATCGTCACTGAGATAGACCCCATCTGCGCTCTACAGGCAGCTATGGAAGGCTACCGTGTCCTCACGGTAGAAGATGCTCTTCCCATGGCAGATCTCTATGTTACGACGACAGGTAACCGCGACATCATCACTCTGGAGCATATGCAGGGTATGAAGGATCAGGCCATCGTCTGTAACATCGGTCACTTCGACAACGAGATTCAGGTCAGCCGCCTCCAGTCGCTGGAGGGAGTCGTCCGCACGAACATCAAGCCACAGGTAGATAAGTACAGCTTCCCCGATGGTCATAGCATCTACCTCCTCGCAGAAGGCCGTCTCGTGAACTTGGGCTGCGCAACAGGTCACGCTTCCTTCGTCATGAGTAACAGCTTCACAAATCAAGTACTCGCCCAGATCGCTCTCTGGGAGCAGCGCGAGACTCCTACGCCTCGCGTAGAAGTACTGCCAAAGCAGCTCGATGAAGAGGTCGCACGCCTCCACCTTCAGAAACTGGGCGTGAAGCTCACAGTACTCAAGCAGGATCAGGCGGACTACATCGGTGTCTCCGTAGAAGGCCCTTACAAGCCTGATACCTACCGCTACTAAAAACTTAACAGAGCACAGCCCTATTCATGCCTGAGACTGTCAAAGATGAGCTTGAAGTCGAGCTCGACTGGCTCTACGCCACGCAGCTCTTCGGCATGAAGCTGGGACTGGATGGCATCACGCGCCTTTTACGCGCCTGTGGTGTGGCGACGCTACCAGCAGGCACACGCGTCATCCATGTAGCAGGCACGAATGGAAAGGGCTCTACCTGCGCAACGATAGAGCGCGTCGCGCGCGCTGCGGGTTACCGCACGGGACTCTTCACCTCCCCTCACCTGATCTGCTTTCATGAGCGCATCAGGGTGCAGGGAGAAATGATAGACGACGCATCTCTGCTGCGTCACCTGCGCTTCTTACGCGATCTCGTCGCAGAATGGGAATATGCGCCTACCTTCTTTGAATTAGTTTTCGCACTCTCCATCATTCACTTTTGTGAGCAGTCCTGCGATCTACTCATCCTCGAAACAGGCATGGGAGGACGCCTTGATGCGACAAACGCGCTGCCAAAAGACGTAGCAGTCATCACCCCTATCGGTCTCGATCACACCCAGTATCTCGGAGAGACACTGACAGCAATCGCCGCGGAGAAAGCAGGAATTATCCAGAGGGGCATCTCAGTCATCTCGGCTCTACAAGATCCAGAGGCGGCATCCGTACTGGCTAAGCGAAGCAAGGAAATGGAAGCTAGCTTCTGCGCGTCTCCTCCAGCTCTGCCTCCTTCATGGAAGCTGAGTCTAGCGGGGCAGCATCAGCGTGAGAATAGTGCTCTAGCACTGGCAGCTCTTCGAGCTCTTCCTGACTGGGAAGGAAGGCTGGACGATGAAGGCATCGCATCAGCTCTATATAACGTGAGCTGGGCGGGACGCTTCGAGCGCGTCGAGCTCGCAGGCGGACATTCCATCATTCTCGATGGGGCGCATAATCCCCATGCGATGAACGTACTTGTCGACAGCTGGAAGAGTCTATACCATACCCCCACTCCCTGCCTCTTCGCCTGCTCTGCTGACAAGGAGCTAAGTCAGGTTATTGAGCTGCTAGACGAGATCGTTTCGGCTTGGCATCTAGCACCAGTGAACTCACCTCGCATCATGAAGCAAGAAGAACTAGGAGCTCTCATAGCCACGCTCAGCGAGAAACCTATCTATTACCATACAAGCTTAGCCGCAGGGCTCGACTCCTGTAGCACGGTCAGCCCGCCGGCTCTGGTCTGTGGCTCGTTTTTCCTATTAGGAGAGCTGATGTCTCTCCTGCAGGGGAGTGGCTACAGGCAGACTGCCCAGTGAGCGCATTCACCACCTTATATTTTGACAAGCGAAAAGCCCCTTTCTCCGAGAGAAAGGGGCTTTTCTTAAATTGTATCCTAAGATCTTGAGATATTAGGCTTCAGGAGCGTCCTGCTGTACTTCAACAAGACGAAGTGGTGTGCGGGAGATAAGCTCACCGTCAAGGGTAAGGTCTACGGAGTAGGTACCTGCCTTTTCGAACTTAAGACCCTGGAAGTTCATGATAAGGTTGCGGGTAAGGAAGGAAGCACCTTCTGGAAGAGCAACTTTGAGATCGCCAAGGATAGGCATCTTTGGATCAAGAGGAGCGCCGTCTTCATCAACGATAGCGATGCCGAGCTTGTGGTCACCTGCGTCTTCAGGGGTAAGGCAAAGACGAAGAGCGAGAGCGCATGTTGGGTGAATAACTGGGAACTGACGAGCAAAGAGGGTATCGAATGCGCCCTGAATGCAGAGTTTTCCTTGGTAGTCGGCAGCGTAGTCGCAAATAACGGCAACTTGAGTATCCATAATAATATTGTGTTGTATTAGATTAAAAAAAGTAACAGCAATTTCTAATGCTGCTAACTTGAACATTTTTATAATACATCATCTCAAGGAGTTGGGGCAAGCAAAAAATGTTTCCTACCTCAATTATCTTTAAAAAATCCGCATGAAAAGTACTAATTTACTTCACGTCTGCGCAAAAAAATAGTATAAGTCAGCTATGCCTATTTGCCCAAAATGCGACAGCTCATTTCACAAAGGAGCGAGCGAGCTATGCCCCATGTGTGGCTATAGCCTCAGCTTGGCAAATCAGGTCTACGGAGAGGGCTTCTTCGACCTCGCGCGCGTCACTGACCCAGCTGGCGCACTCAAGCAGGAAGAGATCTACAAGCTAGCAGACTTCCTCGAGCAGCTAGAGCAGCGCATAGCACCAGTCGCACTCACGGTTTACATCACAGATCAGGGGCAAGCAAATGCCTTCACCCAGCATGCCCACTGGATTCTTAACCACGGAAAGGTCAATCACGCCTCATTTGGCAAGCGCAGCATCAACAAAGCCATCGAAGAATCTACCAGTCGCATCCTCAAGGTGGATATAGGCGGGCAGGAAGAGCAGGATCAATCAGCTGCCCAATATGAGGGATCTCGTGATATTTTTTCAAAACTCTTTTCCAGCATCAAGGAGTACTTCAGAAAGCCCGCTGTCCATGTAGAGTCACAGTGGATGCTCATGCTCGTCGTCGATGTACAGCTACGCGCGGCCTGCTTTACGTGGGGTTATAAGCTAGATCCCTACATGGATCATAAGTTACTGGAGGAAGCGATCAAGGACAAGCGATTAAAGTTCAGAGAATCTTCCCTCCTCCCCAGCATCAAAGCTGTTTTAAAAAAGACTGTCTCCTCACTCGCCTCCCATGCGATAGACGTCAATGCTAAATTAAAGAAAACACAGCAGCCGAAGCATATCCCTACGGTTATTCCTGAGCCTTCTATCAGGAAGCCACGCGACTTCAGTCAGCTCATTAGGAATGCAGAGATGAGCGAACAAGGCATGAAAAACACTATGGCTAGCCCAGAGAAAGCGAGAGCAGCCAGTAGTAAGAAGAACACACAGCGTAAGCGCAAGTTTTTCATGATTCACGCGCTCGCGCTTGGTCTCCTAGCCCACTCAGCTGACACGACCCCGACTGCACCGCCACTCATTGGCTCAGCGGCATCCGAGAAATATGCACCGAGCTGGACAGAGGATGATGCAGCGCAGCTCGCAGATAAGGGACAGGCTGAGCTCTACAAGCAAAGCCTCCCCACAGGGGCTAAGCCACCCACCTCAGCCCCCAGCGCAGTACAGGCTCAGGAAGATCTCCAAGCCCATGAGATCATCGCGCTGACACGTCACTCACACAAGCTACTGCTAGACCCACGAGGCTTACTGACAAAGCAGGAGCGAAACGAGCTAACGGACAGACTCGAGCGTCTACAAGCTGAGACGCCCTACACGATATACCTCTGCATCTTCCATGCGGAGCAGCAAATGACCAGCGATCTAGACCCCGAGAACCTGCTGGGATTCATCGGAAAGTCTGGCGAATTCAGCCTCATGCTACAGTACCGTGTAGGTAAGGCACAATCGCTCAGCCTTGGCTATCACTCACAGATCAAGCTGGGTGAAAACACAATAGCTGATATCGATAGTCAGCTACAGCACTGCATACTCAACCAATCGGGACACACTGCAACACTGCTAGCTGCTCTCACGGTTCTCCAAGACGAACTAGAAGAGCCCTCCCGCTACTGGGACAGCGATATGATGTATGGCTCAGAGCTACTGCCCAAGATAGACATCCCGTGGGAAGATAAATCGGCTATAGAAAAACGCAAGAAATTCTCATTTAAAGATTTCATCCTCAACACAGAGCTCGGTGCCGAAGGCTGGGTTACGCTCTCCTTTATCATCTGTACAGCCGTCTACCTACTGGGACGAATCTGGAGAAGAAGACGCGTACAGCTCTATGATACAGAGGTAGACTTCAGACTCAGCTCACCTATTGGAGCTGCCGTCAGCCGCCCAATCCGCTATATGGAGGGCAAGACTATACCGAAGTCGTCCTCACCTGCGATGGGACCACAGCGTCATTAAAAATCGCGCCCTGCGTCACGGTCTAATAGAGATTTAAGCTAATTCGCACTATCACTTAGCAATCTCGTAGCTCCGCCTTTCACTTCCGCGCTCAGCGCACCGCGCTTCAGGGTGATGGTGATATTCTCTCCTTCACTCACGGCTTCCGCGTCGCGCATCAGGCTTCCGTCCGCTGCTGTCACAAGCGCAAATCCTCTATCAAGTGCATTCTGTGGACTTGCCGCTTTCAGCTGAGCCTCCAGCCCATTCAGGTAGCCCTTCGATTCCGCATAGCGATGGCGCAGTCGAGAGAGCATTCTTTCCACTCCCTGTTCCATGCGATGCTGCATACTCTGGATGCGTAGCTGCGTTTCTCTCGGGCTAATGCGGCTAGAGAGTAACTCCAGCTGATGCGCATGCCTCTCGAGTCTATCGCGGTAGCTTGCTTGGAAGTCCTCACCGAGCTCATCGAGCAGCTGGGCATAGCCTGCGAGGGCTTCTTGAGGGCGCGAAAGCTTACTCTGCATGATATGCTTCATCTTGAGCCGCGCGACTTCAAGAGCCTGCCTCAGGCGTCGTTTCATCGTGAGCTCGCTCTGCTCCAGCCATTCACGGAATGATTCAGCATCAGGTGTGCTGAGCTCTATGGCTGCCGTAGGAGTAGGCGCTCGTAAGTCCGCGACAAAATCGGCTATGGTGAAGTCGGTTTCATGCCCTACCGCTGAGATGATAGGCAGGGGGCAATCCGCAATGGCGCGCGCGAGGATTTCTTCATTGAAGCACCAGAGGTCTTCTAGGCTACCGCCTCCGCGCGCGAGGATGATATAGTCCACTTCAGGGAGTCCGTAGCGCGAGGGGTCACTCCACTGGCGTACAGCATCGGCTAGTCCGAACTCTGCCCCCTTCCCCTGCACTTGCACGGGGTAGAGGTAGGCTTGCATCCACGGGGCTCGACTAGCGAGCCTGTGACGCATGTCTTCGATCACGGCTCCCGTGGGAGAGGTGATGAGGGCGACGCTACGCGGCCAGCTAGGTATGGCTTTTTTGCGTGCGGGTGAAAAGAGTCCTTCGTCGCTGAGTTTTTTCTTCAGGGCTTCGAATTGCTGCTGGAGGCTGCCCTGCCCTGCTTCTTTCGCACGGGTGACGACGAATTGTAAGGAACCACGCCCTTCCCAGACGGTGGCGCGGCCGTACAGCTCGACCTGCATGCCTTCTCGCAGACGCATCTTGAGGCTCGCAGCAGCATGACGGTAGAGGACGCACTGCAGCTGGCTGCGCACGTCTTTTAAGGTAAAATATACGTGACCACTGGTAGCGACCTTACAGGAGCCTATTTCTCCTGTGACTTCCTGCTCGCCTACTCCATGCTCGACGCTGTGCTTCAGGCGAGCGACGAGTTCTGTAACGCTCTGGGGCATGGTGGTATAGAAACGTCACGCACATGGGATACATGTGCGTGACGTGAGGGGGTGAAGGTTAATTCTCTTCTTTTGCGGCCTGTACAGCGGCGAAGAGTCCAGCATTCGGGTCCTCCCAGTTCTCATCATAGCCTTTGGAATAGCTAAAGAGATCGCGATGGATATACTCGTAGTAGCTGTCCTTGAGTTCTTTTGGCAGCTTCATCCAGATGGCTACATTCAGTGCGCGTGCGACTTTCTGCATCATCTTGAGTGTGAGCTGTCGCCCAGTGCGAGCCTTTTGGACTTGCTTATGGGTGAGCTGTTCTATGGAGACTTCCACCAGCTGGTGATTGTCCAGCTCCCAGGTCGTCATGATGGCGTCTATACGCTGAGTGCCGTGATTGAGTTCGTTCAATTCATTCATCTTTAAGGTTATTTTCTTTTTATGTTGTGGTATCCCTGCTGCACCAGCAGCAGAAAAATCGTAGGATGCGTGGCGATTATCGCTTACACACCGGGGACGTGGCGCACCTTGAACCCACGCACTTGACGAGACTTCGTGTACCAGCGTGGCCCTATGCCCCGACGGCTGCCGGAGGTATCAAAGCGTAGACCTGCGATCATGAGGAAGACGTGACCGTTCTTCGCATAGACGGTGATCCAGTCACCGAAGCCTGGGCGACCCCACTTCAGGAATCCTCCCGAGACAGGATACTTGTTCATACGCAGCATACCGGCCTCTTTCAGCACGTAGGCGGTCGCACCCGAGCAATCGTAAGCGGAGTCTTCATGACGACCATGACCACCGCCGCGGCGGTAGGGCTTTGTCGCGATTTCATTAGCAGCGGCAATAGCACGCTTCACGCGTATGGGAGCATCCTTTGGGGCTACGGCTTTACCGTTCTTAATATAAGCGGTCTTATCGGGGTCGTAGCTATAATTTGGCGTAGTGCCTGAAAGTGTAGAACCTTGGCTCTGACAAGAAACTGTCAAGAGGCAGAAAAAGGCACTCAGTACGCACATCAACTGGGCATTATATTTCTGAATCACCAGCACATTATACAAATCATGCACTATTTATCAAGCATAAAGTTAATATTCCCTGTAGAGTATGCGCTTTCTACTCTACTACAATTCATAGAATAGAAAAAAATCCCTCCTTGTGCAACGAAAGGCACAAGGAGGGATGACGAGTAAAACTCGCGTTATCTTAGAAGGAGAAGCGGTAGCCTGCGCTCGCGCTGACGCTGCTCTGATTCTCGCGCACGTCTAGGTTCGCATCGATGAAGACGCTGCTGGTGTTCTCCATGACGGGGATATTCAGCCCAGCACCGATCTCAAGCCCGAACATGCCGCGCTCGGCACTCTTCACCTTGCTCGCCATAGTGCCCCTATCGAGTGCGACGTTCGCCTCGCTGCTCTCATCGCCGAAGTCAGCCTTCGCCATGGCGCGGAGTGACAGCACGGAGCTGCGGTTGTACACGTTCTCACCGATGATGGTTTCCATGCGCGCGCCCAAGCCCAGTGTCGCATAGCTCACGCTCTGCTCTCCGACGCGAAGTGCGGCATCCGAGCCAGTCTCGGTGTAGCCATCCACGCTACTGCTCTGGAAGGCGATGCTGACGAGCGGCTGCCATACAGTGCTGCTATCTGCATTCATCGCACAGGTGTAGGCGAGCTCGTAGAGCATACCGAAGGAAGTGCCATTCGTTTCTGCATCCGCATCGTAAGAACCACCTGCGTAGCTCACGGTACGCGTGGTGCTCAGCTCACTGAGACCGCCCGAGATGACGAAGCTGTGTGACCAGCGTCCTTCATGCAGACGAGCAAAGGCGCTCAGGTAGTTCGTATTCACATCTCCCGAGAGGCTGTCCACATCATTGCTGCTGTAGTCACCGTACATGGAGGTGAGTGCGAAGCCGACAGTGAGTTGTTCATTCACGTTCGCCTCTGCGCCTACCGTACCACCCCAGCTGCTCATCTGGTAGCCAGCGTTCGTGCCCTCGCCTGAGAGATCGATGCTGCCACCTTCGGCATTAATCCAGCCATTGAAGTCGATCTCACCTGTCATAGAGACCGAGGGGTCTTGCCCCATGCTCATCGTGCGGTTACGGATGCTGCCGAGCTGTCGGCTCATATCGCCGCTCACGGCCATACCGAGCCCGAGGTTACTCGCGCCTGCGATGCCTGCGGCGAGCTGATCGGCTGCAGCAGGATTACTCGTGATGAGGTCATCGAGTGCATTCATGACTCCTGCGAGGTCTTCATACTCATCCTTGTTCGATTGAGGATTCAGATTTAGCAGTGCATCAGAGACCAGCTCAAAGCCAGCGTAACCATTCTCGCTACGTGCATACTCGAAATAGAAGTCCGTGTTGATGCTCGCGGAGATGATGCCTGTGACCGCATCGTAGCTGAGGTTCGTGAAGTACTTGCCCAGCGTCGTGCCGAGACCGATCTGGTCACTACTGAGAGTCAGGCCTTCGGAGATCTCGATGAGCTCGACACTCGTGCTACCACTTGCTGCGAGTGTCAGCTGTTCGACACTGTCATCAAGCTCGAGCATGAGATTCGTATCAGGCTCAAGCGTGAGAGATGCGCCCGTATCACCGATGACGAGCTGTGTCTCACCTGCTTCGATATTCTTCTCGTTGAGCAAGATGGTGAGTGTACCACCGCTCATCGAGGAAGCCTCAGTCAGGGTCAAGCCCTGGTCGGATGAGGCATGGCGCAGGTCGATGACCACGTTAGTGCCTGTCGTCTGGATGGATGTCATCTGGCCTCCTGCAGCATCGCTCAGCTCGACGCGTCCAGCACTACCTGTGATCGTGAGTCCAGTGCCTGCCTTCAGGATCTGATCGGCTCCAGTCATGAAATTGATCGTCGCACCTTCGTAGCTACCCGTGTAAGCAGCTCCTGCGCCGTCGATGTTCACTGAGCCCTTGACGACTGAATCAGCCGTGTCGGTGTTACTCAATTGGGAGACGGTGATCGCCGCTGCCGTCGCATCGAGGATAGCATTGTCGAGATTGAGTGAATCGACGACAAGGCGTCCATCGACGCCGAGGCTCTCGACGCTGAGGGTGACGTCCTTCGCGTTGATGTCGCCCAGTGCTTCACTGTAGGCACTGTTGCTGAGCTTCACCTCATTCGCACCGCTACCGATGATGTCGAGCGTCGTGCCCTCCGCGCTCCAGAGGTTGGAGACGGTAAGCGCGCCTGCACCGAGATGGCTGATGTCGATGGTGCTATCCTGCGAGACGACGACCTTGTCGACAGTATCGAGGACATTCAGGCTGTCCATGCGTCCGTCTGCATTCAGGATGGGGCTCAGGATGCTCAGCTGGTTGTCTTCTTCTGCCGTCGCGGCGAAGTTGTCTGCCGTGTTCCACGTACGGTCGGTGGATTCCTGAACCGTCAGTGTGAGCTTGTCTGTGCCTTCCTTGGTGAGCAGTACGTCCATGCCAGCCTCTACATGTGTGTAGATATCCGATGCGATCAGCGAGAGGTCAAAGTTGCTCCACTGTGCACCCTCCTGCTGGTAGATGTAGTAGGTGGTGCTCGTGCCTGCGGTCTGAGCCGTGGTGACGGCGTTGTTCAGTGAGTCTGTGGTGATGTCGAGCTTGACCTGTCCAACACCGCCGAGTGTCGCTAGTGAGCCTGAGGTGATCGTGCTTACCAGCGTGTTCAGGTCACCGTCGATGAGGATGGTGTCCACGTTCAGCGCGGTGAAGGTACTATACGCATCAGCACCCATCGTGAGCTTTGAGGCGATCACTCCGCCTGAGATGATGCCTGCCGATCCATTCTTGACGCGGAGCTCTCCTGTGGCGGAGGTGACGTGGATCGTCCCTGTGCCTCTCATGCTCGCGAGGTTGACATTGTCCTCGACTTGCAGGCGGGAGCCCGCCCCAAGGTCGAGGTGCTCATTCACCAATGTGGTGACTTGGACGGTGGCTCCATCCATCGTGGCGACTGTACCCGGCGTATCAGCGACGGTGCCGATAGTTGAGCCATCACCAAGGGTGAGTGTGCCCGAGTTGGTGATGCTCGCACCTGCTGCATTGAATGAGTCTACCGTGAGCGCGCCGCGGTTGCTGACGACGCCTCCTGTGTTGTAGTTCAGAGTCTTTGCGGTGAGTGTAGAGGCGAAATCAAGCTCGAGCGTGCCCTCGGCACCGATGACGACGAGCGCGTCGATAGTCGCGCCCTCCGTGAGCTCGACCGTCGCCCCTTGGAGGCTCAAGATACCCTTGGAGATCTCCAGCGAGTCTGTCGAGAGCTTGCCTCCACCAGTGAGGATGTACTTTGAGCTAGTATTCTGTGTCTCGACGAGTACGTTGGACGCGGTCTCGTCAGCTCCGAGAGTGATCTCAATAGGTGTAGCGAAGCTGCCGCCCAAGATGGCCTCAGCTTCGTTGCTACCCGGTGAGCTGGGGGAGAAGCCACCCTGCCAGTTGGTCGCGTCAGACCATGCGCCATTGCCGTCAGCGACGATCCAGTTATTGCCCTGACGCGTCATCTCGAGGACGATGTTCTCTCCATTTTTCTTGATGGTGAAGAGTGCTGTGCCTACCAAGGTGCTGTTCGATCCATTGAGTAGGAGGTTCGCATCGAGGATGTTGCTACCATCGTTGAGATCAGCGAGGATATAGCTGTCACCGTCGGTGAGTCCTGTGCTCAGGAGACTCTCATCGTCGATCAGGAACTCAAGTGCGGCGGCACTGCTGCCGAAGTCGAACTTGTTCGCCGCGATGACGGGCTGAGATGCAGGAGCGAGGTCGGGAAGCAGTGTCGCGAGGCTGTAGGCCACCTTGATGGAGGTGAGGCTGCTCGCGTCAATATCACCTGTGACGATGAGATCGCCGCGCAGAGTCATGCTCGATGCCTTGAGACTAGCCGCCGTGAGCACACCACCTGTCGTGAGAGCAGAGCCTACCGAGAGCGCACCCGTCACATCGAGGCTAGCACTCGTCGTCAAGGAGCCCGCCACATCCAAAGCACCGATAGCATTGCTTTCAGAGCCTGTGAGTGCGAGGTCACCACCTGTCGATAAGCTACCTGCACCTGAGATCTTGACGAGGCTGGTCGCCTCTGTCGTGGTGACAGTGAACGAGGAAGAACTGCCTTTCAGCGTTAATGAGAAATTCTTTCCCTCTAAGCTTCCTACCGAGCTAGCTGAGGCAATAAAGCCAGCAGAGCCATCATCCTCTGTGCCCACGATGACCTGCTTGCCCGAATTCGTCAATTTGAAGCTATCTGTCACCGTGATCTGATCAAATTGATTCTCCCTACCTCGGAGAATGATAGTATGCGCTGAGACAATGCCACCTTGTGAGACCTCCTCGGAAATATCCAGCACGCTGTTCACGACGGCACCAGGCAGGGTTACGAGCGACACGCTCCCTGTATTCGAGAAGTTTGTCACGGTGAGGTAGCTATTGATGGTGAATGCGCCAGCATTCTCCAAGCTAGTGAGGCTATCCCTTATCCCACCGACCTGAACAGTACCTGAGGTCACGAGCTCAATTGTACTGTGGAGGTCGTCAATCACACTACCGTTTCCTATGTTGAGGTACTCAGCATCGACTGTATCGGCATCCAGCTCGGTGAAGGTCACCATATCCGTGATCGTTGACAAGTCGACATCACCTGTCGTGCGAAGAGTGCCACCATTGGTGACCGCGCCAATCGTCAGATCGCTCTCCGCAGTGAATGTGCCTGCATTGTCCAGTGACTGGATCGTGATAGCATTCGTATGTGACAGCGCGAGTGTATTGCCTGTCGCGATGATCACATCACTCTTACTCAGATCCATCGCGACAGCGGAGGTGAGACTCGCTCCTGCGCCTATCACCGAGAGGTCTCCATTAACCAGGATGCTAGCCGAGTGGTTTGAGGGATTAAAGGTATACGTCGCGCCATCGACGGTCATGTCCATGACTGTGATCGCTGATGTAACGTCAATCGAGGTAATCGTAGATCCAGCGGTGAAGAAGACATTGTCATTCTGGATGAAGGCCGTATCGGCTCCTGTAGCACTATCCTTGTGCCAGTCAGCCGCATCCGTGGTATCCCAGACGCTATCTGCACCGTCACCTACCCAGTAGAGATCCTGTGAGAGGACATTGGTCAGCACGAGGCTATCGCCCTGCTGGATGATGAAGAAATCACTGCCAAGTGCATTGCCATTGAGCGTGCCCAGAATATCACCGGCAGCGATGCCTTCATCGCCCGTACCCAAGGTGGTGAATCCTGTGATATTCTCCAGATCGGCAAAGTCGGTGATACCGCTGACGAGTACCTGAGTGAGCTGGTCGCCTGCATTCCACCCATCGACGATCAAGTGAAGAAGAGACGATGCATCTGCACGGCCGAAGCTGCCTGATGCACCCAGAGCGATGCCTGCATGCCCGAGATCCATCGTGAGTGAGCCATTCGCACCCGAGAATCGCATGTCGCCATTGACTGTGAGCTCTGTAGCTCCCAGATGGAGATGGCCGCCGCTGATGCCGACATTTGTCAGGCTGGAGCTCTGCGCGAGCTGGAGGCTGCCTTCTGCGATTGCGACGCTACCAGTGCTCTGGGCAGCACCCAGTACGAGTGTACCTGATCCTGTCTTGGTCACGAGGGTGGCATCCATGTCGCTGAGGCGTTCGTCATTGAGTGTGACGCTGGCATTCGGGATGCCCACAAACACGGTGTTGAAGTCCACGAAGCTCACCTGATCAAGCTTCGCCGCATCATAGCTAGCGTCCACAAAGCTCAGGGTGCGCGCGCCCGTCACCGTGGAGCCAGTTGCCGTCCCCTTGTAGCCGCCACTGATTGTCGCAGAGTCGCTAAAGTCCATGCCAGCTCCTACAGTGACAGTCGTGCTCGCTGTCGCCATAGAGGCCGCTGCCAGCTGGTGACCTGCCGCGTAGACCGAGCCGACAGTGCCGCTGTAAAGGTCAATGGATATATTGCCCTGCACCATCTGATTGGCATTCGCATTCAGAGAGCTACCGCCGACGATATCGCCCAGCACTGTGGCACCATCAACCTCAATGGCAATGTCGCCTATGCTGACGCGCTCTGCATCGAGCAGGGGGTTGGCACTCTTGTTGATATAGTGACCGCCATAGACGGTGGAGTTGATCGTGCCGCCGAGCAGCTGCATGGAGGCTCCTCCCTGCGACTGTACACCGGGAGCAGAGGCTCCGTCTACGGACGCACCGCCCACGAGTCTATCATTAGCATCAGATCCAATGGTGCCGTCATTGATGATGATATTGGAGCGACCCGTCATGGTGGAGTTGTAACCAAGGCTCAAATTCATATGACCGCCATAGATATTGGCATCTATATTTGTATCGGCACCATTGATGGTGATGTTTGTATCTCCATCTAGCGTCAGGTAGACGTTACCTGCATAGGCATAGTGTCCACCGATGATGTCGCGAGTGAAGGTGACACCCGCCTTGCCCTCGATGCTGATATGCGTATCGCCTGTCATCTGGGCACTGCCCGCGCCTGACACGCTATTGTTGTATGAGTGGGTGGTAGAGCCGCCGATGAGGAAGCGATTGAAGCTTGTCTCCGTTGAGGTCGATTCTGAGAGATCGACGTTGATATTCGTATTGCCAAGCAGAGTCGAATCGCTGCCGACGTTGGTCACCCACGCATTGCCGCCGATGATGGCGTCACGGAGTGCTATGCTATTGAAGAGCTGGCTTCCCGAGGTGTCGTTGAGCACGGTATTGACAAAGATGTGGGTATTACCCTCCAGCGTAGGATCCGCACTGTGTGTCATGCCTATACCACCGATGACGGAGCCTTGGAGAGTCGTGCCATCCTTGACAGAGATGTAGGTATCTCCGGTGAAGTCCGCACCCTGTGCTTCCTTGTAGTTCGCGCCCACGATGGTGTTGATCGTGCCTCCCTCGGTGAGGATATGCGTGTCGCCTGTGAAATGGCAGATCGCGCCGCCAGCCCAGTTATCCGCAAAGTTACCACCTGCAATGAGCTTGAAAGTACCGCCTGTCACCTTGATCCAAGTATTGGTCGTGACAGCAGCTGCACCCGTAGTAGAGCTCACACCGCCGAAGATGTGCGTCTCTGCATCACCGCCACCTGTGAGGAGAACGGATGTATTGGGCCCTGCTGTGTAGTCAGCGGGAGTATTGTAGAGACCCACGAAGCCTGTCAGATCGGACTTCTCTGGAATCGTTGTGGGTGCCATGGCGATCACCTTCGTCCCCCACTGGATATCCCAGTCGAGGTCGGCCGTGGCAGCGGCATCCAGCGTGAGTACCCAGCTGCCTGAGCTGTTGTCGAGCGTGTAGTCTGTCCCTGCTGTATAGCCGATGACATTGATCAGAGTCTCATCGACGCTCGCACCAATGCCCAGGTCGTAGGCACCAGCGGTCTTGAGCTCCTCGGCGATATCGAGGATGAAGATATCCAAGGTCGCTGTCGTCTCCGCCCAATTCGTGATGTCGAGGAGGGGATTGGCGATGGAATCATACACCAAGCTCGCCTTGTCAGCACCGAGGCTTAGCTCAGCTATCGTGACCGTGGCACTGCTTCTCATGTAGAGCGAGCCGCCCTCGTTGATCGCGAGGCTTGTCAGAGTGGATGTGCCCGTGCCTGCTGCGCGGAAGGAGTCTGTCGCGATTGCTCCCTTGGACTCAAACGTACCGTTGTGCTCAAGCATGATGGAATTCGCAGCGAGACCAACACCTGTCTCCAAGGTGACACGGCCTTCTCCCTTGACGACGAAATCGTCAGCGAGGAGATTCTCACTGAGGTTCTGAATCACGAGCTCCTTGCCTGCACTTTGCTCGATCGTGCCTACTGTCACGGCGCGTCGGTCGACCGCTGTCTCATCCACGCGTCCAAAGTCGATCACACCGTCATAGTCTACGATGGATGCTAGCTCTAGCTGCATGAGCTCAGCGTCGGGATTCACATTGACAGTAAAGCTCAGCGTGACATTATCCGTCGTCGTCGTCAGCTCGGCAATCTTCCACTGATTGTTATATCGGTGAGTGATGGTGCTATTGGCAGACACCTCCATGCGGGCGATATTCGCCGTGGCGGTGTTCATGTCATACACATTGATTGTACCGCCGTCCATTTGGATGGTGTTGAAATCCACCGCTGCATTCTGGAAGTACATCTCAGCACCACTGCGTATAATGATGCGCTCAAAGGCATTCGTATAGGCATTCCCCTCAGCATTACCATAGCCGAACGTACCGCCTGTGATATCCAGCGTGCCTGTATGCGTCGCATTCGAGCGCAGATAGACACCCCATGCTGCGTCGCCTCCTGTCAGGTACAGCGTGCCTGAGCCCGCGAGTCCTCCGTGGAGGTAGATCTGGTAGGTGCTATTGATCTCACTATAGTTATTGGCTGTGAGCTGTCCATAGAATTGCGTATTATTCGCCCTGAGCGTCGCGCGCTCCGTATCGAGGGTGCCGCCTTGCAACGTCACGCTGGGATCGTTGTCGGTATCGTCGAAGGAGAAGTTCTGCATCTGCATGATCGATCCTTGGGCAATCTCAATATCATAATTAGCTGTCGCCGTCGAGGCATCCGCTCCGCCATAGTACAGCGTCCCCGAGTTTAGCTTCACCGTACCAGCGAAGTCCTCGAGACGTTCCTGATAATTCGCCACTCCAGCAATGTTGAGCTCCAGCGTACCTGTGTTCTGTACGCGCGCGTCTGCGTGGAGCAGATCGCCCTCCAGCGCGAGGCTTCCTTTCAGGTCGATGACAGCGTTGAGTGTGTTGCCTGCGATGGCACTCTGGAGCGTGACGGACGAGTCCGCTTCGATAACAACCTGTGCGGCCGTGATGTTCTCATTGAGTGTCACGGTAGGTGAGGCGATGAAGAAGACTGTATCACCCGTGGCGAAGGGCATGCCTGCCTCGAACTCAGTGCCTTCACTCCACGCAATAGGGTCGTTGGAGGCGTAGGTATGGATCGCGCCACTTTGCGCGATGACGAGCTCGCCATTATTATTAAATGTCAGTGTGTGGCCTGCTGTGGTGAATCCGCTGATATTCGCAGCTGTCAGCGCGGCGAATCCGCTGTCGGCACCGCTCAGATTGACCAAACTATGCGTGCCCGCTCCTGTGATGCCCATTGCAGCGAGGTCGAAGGTGACATCTGTCCAATTCAGCGTGCCATTGTTTGTCACCGTCAGGATGCTCGTTAAGGTGCCTGAGATATTCGCTGTCTTGCCAGCATCGACGATGAGTGAGCCTGTGCCGCCCAGATCACCGGTGATGTTTGTCGTTGCGCTTTGCAGTGTCAGTTGGCTGCCTGCGGCGATGGTTGCATTGGTCAGCGTCAGGCTACCCGTGCCCGTGATTGCTGTCGTCCCTGCGGTGCTCAGCGTCGCCATAGTCGTGGGGCTTGCTCCGAGATCGAGGGTCGCGCCATCCTGCATGGCGACAGCACCATTAAGTGCCAGCGAGGTGGCACCTGTGATGCTGCTGCGTCCTGTGCCGCCTACGGTGACGGCTCCGCCTATGGTAGCCTCGCCAGCGATGAGGACGAGATGCCCTGAGTCAAAGGTCATGCTGCCTGTGGGCAGTACGTGTGCATTCGTCGTGCCCGCTGTGGTGGTGGTGTCATTAACCAGATTCAGCGTCGTGCCTCCTGTGATCGCGATATTGTATCCATGCTGTGTGCCTGGGGTGCTGGCAGTATCTGAGTAGTGGTAGTCGAATGTACCACCGCCTGTGATCGTCGTCGTATAGCCTGCATCACCTGTTAAATCCGCCTTAAAGGTCAGCGTCTTATCAGCAGCGATATCAAAAGTGATATTATTCGGACCAGCCGAGAAATTGCGGGAGTATTGATCCGCGGCCGTGAGAGTGCTACTTGCTAAATCAATGGTGAAGTTCCCATTAATATCCAACAGAGCATCAGCGACCCAGCCATTGATATAGCGATGCCCATCATTCGTCGCGACCAGCGAGGCACCATCCACATCTACGACCAATCCTGAGAGCACGCCAGAGCCTATGCTGCCAGTATAATTCAGCACCGCATTCTCACTGCCAGCGGCGAAGATGAGCTTATTACCCGTAGCAGCCCAGCCGGTGAGCTCTTGCATCACGGAGCCAGAGGGACCATCAAAGGTCACATCAGCCGCGTGGACTTGCTCTTGGTTAAGGATATAACTAACCACACCAACACCCAGCGAGCTCGATGCGATTGTGGTTGTAAATGAAGAAACCGTGGCGTAGCAAGATAGCAGAGCCACACGGAGTAGATTGGGGAGGTGAAGTTTCATAGAAAAAGTCTATCGTGAATCTAACTACTACCATTTCTAGCCACCTTTTTCAAGCAGAAAGCAATAGAAAAGCATTATTTACGTCATTTTTCAAATCAGAGTTTTCTTTAGAACTAAGAAAACTCAACATGACGAAAGCAGAAAGTTTTAACTTGATTCTACAGGGAGAGATTTGCTACTATGGATTTCATATGAAGAGCACTCCTCTATTATTCGCTGGCATCACGCTCATGCTCGGCGCGCTTAATCCTGCCATGGCAGATAGGAATTCTGACTACTGGGCACCTGAGAATATGGCGAAGCGTCAGTGCACCTCCGTTCACATCCGCTATCTGCCCACGGTGCAGAACCACTCTGCAGTTTATAATGAAATGATTGTAGAAAAAAGTGCTCCTGGTACTTACTTCGCCGCGAATAACTTCGACTCTGGCTACATTGGCGTACAAGAGACGGTGCGTGACAACAAGCCTCAACGTGTTGCGATCTTCTCCATCTGGGATGCGAAGGACTCAGGCGACAATCCACACGCCGCTCCTGAAAGTGAGCGCGCTGTCCTCATCCAAAAAGGCGAAGGCGTGACAACTCGCCGCTTCGGTGGTGAAGGCACAGGTGGTAACTCCATGCGTGTCTTTGATTGGAAAGAGGGCGAAGTCATTCGCACGCTCGTCATCGAAAAGCCCGATGGTGAGAACTTCCGTCAGATCGCAGGCTACATCTTCAATCCCGAGAGCCAGAAATGGGAGCTTCTCAGCTGCTGGCGCATTCAAGCCCTCCGCCGTGGTCTCGGTGGTGGCGCAGGCTTCGTAGAAGACTTCCGTCGTAATGTAGAGAGCAAACTCATGGAGCGCCGCGCTACCTTCGGTCCCGCCTACCGCTACGCTGATGGGAAGTGGCATCTGGCGAATACATTCCAGTTCACCAAGGATGGCAATCCTAATATGGAGATCAACTGCCGCATCGATCCTAAAACGGGCTTCTACTCTCTAGCCACGGGTGGTGCATGCAAGCCTGAGGCAGACTTCCCCGTATTTTCAGAGAAAACGATCGATCCTATGCCTAAGACTGCAGCTCCCGGTGAGGATGTCATGCTCCTCATCAAGCAGGACAAGCTAGAGAAGAAGCAGTATCCTGTGGATACGAATCCACTGTAAATAAGCTACACTAATTTCATAAATACTAGCGGCTTCGCCACTGTACATATACTTATTCCTGTCCCAAACAGGAACGCAAAAACGACCAAGC